>CAMPBN010000088.1 GCA_946638265.1 uncultured Bacillota bacterium | reverse complement strand
CGGTTTTCAATGTGGCGGATATTTCCATTTGCGTGGGATGCGGTCTTTTGATGTTCTATGTCCTGATCGTAGAGCCGAGGAACAAGAAAAATGACAAAGACTGAAAAATACGAGATTTTTGTAGATGAAGAAAGGAAGGGAATGAGACTTGATCTGGTTCTCTCTTTTTTCTTGCCCGAAATCTCGCGTTCTTATATACAAAAGCTGATCGAAGAGGGAAATGTTGCTCTGGACGGAAAGGCCTGCACCTCCAAAAAAGAAAAGGTGAAGGCGGGTGCCGTGATCGAAATCGCAGTGCCGGAGCCGGAAGAACCGGAGGTTCTTCCCCAAAACATCCCGCTGGACATAGTATATGAGGACGAGGATGTTTTGGTGGTGAACAAACCCCGCGGCCTGGTGGTTCACCCGGCTCCGGGCAACCCGGACGGCACCCTGGTAAATGCAGTGCTCTACCACTGTGCAGGCCGGCTATCTACCATCAACGGCGTGATCCGCCCGGGTATTGTGCACAGGATAGATAAGGATACTTCCGGACTTCTCATGATAGCCAAAAACGACAAGGCCCATGCCTCCCTGGCAGGGCAGCTGGAAGTCCACAGCATTACCAGAAAATACCGCGCCATCGTCTACAACAATTTTGCAGATGATGAGGGCACGGTGGATGCGCCTATCGGACGCGACCCGAAAAACCGCCTGCGCCAGGCAGTGGTGCCGGACGGAAGAAGGGCAGTCACTCATTACAAAGTATTGGAACGACTTGGACGCTTTACATATATCGAAGCGCAGCTGGAAACCGGCAGAACTCATCAGATCCGCGTGCATAGGGCCTATATTCACCACCCTCTTTTGGGGGATGCGGTCTACGGGCCCGTTAAGAACAATCTTGGCGCTGAAGGGCAGATGCTCCATGCGGGGGTACTGGGCTTTAACCATCCGAGCACGGGCGAATATATGGAATTCAGCGTAGAACCGCCCGAAGAATTTATGAAAGTGCTGGCAAAGCTGCGAAGCACAAAATAGATTCTGATAATATTAGAAAAAAGTTTAATATATTAGATTTCAAAAAGGAAACAGAGAAAATGAAAAAAACTTTCAAGCCGGGAGCAGTGGAGGCGCCGCTTCCCGTAGTAATGGTCTCCTGCGGCAGCGGGGACGAAGCCAATATCATCACCATAGCATGGACAGGAATCGTAAATTCCGATCCTCCTATGACTTATATATCTGTGCGCCGTGAGCGCCATTCACATGATATCATCGAAAAGAGCGGAGAATTTGTCATCAACATGGTAAACCGCGATTTGGTGGGAGCTTGTGACTGGTGTGGCGTTAAGAGCGGCGCCAAGGTGGACAAGTGGAAGGAGATGGGTCTGACCAAGGCGCCTTGCGACGAGGTGAACTGCCCGATGATTGCAGAGGCTCCGATGTCACTCGAATGCCGTGTGAAGGAAGTGCACCGCTATCCGTCTCATGACATGTTTGTGGCCGAGATTGTCGCCATGCATGCAGACGAAAAGATAGTGAACGAAAAGGGTGCCATCAGGTTGGACGAAGCAGGGCTGGTGTCTTACTGCCACGGCGAATACATTCCGCTGGCCAAAAAGCCGGTGGGCAGCTTCGGATTTTCCGTGATGAAGCGCAGCACACGCAAAAAGCGGGCCGCAGCCGGCAAGAAAAATTTCAAACGCGTGCCAAAGCACTAATAAAAAATCCCGGATTGAAATAATTCAATTCGGGATTCTTTGCGTTCGTTTTTCAAAAACATATCTGTCGATATTTTTTGATTGCATTTTACTCCTCGCGCTGATATGTGATAAGGTCCTCGGCGATTTCGTTGGCTGCGATGGAAACAGGACGTTCGATGTCCACTGTTGTGAGCTTTGGCTTGCCGTCGATGATATCACGGGCACGCTTTGCAGCCAGGATTACGAGAGTGTAGCGGCTGTCAGCCTTTTTTCTGATTTCGTTAATGGATGGGTATAACATCTATATTTCCTCCTTGTATGTATCGATCAGTTTGTAAATATCGTCCGTAACTCTGGAATGTTCAGCCACCAGAATGGCTTTCGCTCTGGCAATGGCTTCTTCCAGCTCGCCGTTGACGATGCAATAATCATATTTGTCTATGTAAGAGATTTCTTCCATGGCTTTGCCCAGGCGTCTGGCCAGGGATTCCGGTGTTTCCGTGCCACGGCCGGTAATCCTCTTGCGAAGTTCTGCCATGCTCGGCGGCAGAATGAAGATGAATACGCCTTTCGGGTAGGTCTTCTTAACGTTGATGGCTCCCTGGATATCAATGTCCAAAAGCACATCCTGACCTGCATTCAGCTTTTCGAGGATCGGCGCTTTCGGTGTGCCGTAGCGATTGCCGAAATTGCCCGCATATTCCAGAAAACCGTTTTCTTCGATGGTCTTGTCGAATTCTTCGTCGGTGGCAAAGATGTAATCCTTGCCGTTGACTTCGCCCGGTCTTGGCGCACGTGTGGTCATGGAAACAGAAAATGTGATGTCCATGTCCTGCAACAGCCGTTGCGCGATCGTGCCTTTACCAACGCCGGAAGGTCCTGAAATTATGAAAAGCTGTCCCTTCGCCATAAAAACATCTCCTAAAGTACTCAATACTCACCTTGTACAATGCTTCATTCTAGCACAATAAACTGAAAAATACAAGACCAAGACAGCTATTTTCTTCAGCTGTCAGGCCGGAGTTTTGCTACTGTATGTTCTGCACCTGTTCGCGGATTTTTTCCACTTCGGCTTTGATGGAGAGCATCAGATTGGTAATCTCGATGTCGTTGGCCTTGGAGCCGATGGTGTTGGCTTCGCGGTTCATTTCCTGTACCAGGAAGTCAAGCTTTTTGCCGTCAGGCTGAGTGGATTTGGTGATGATATTGGCCAGCTGCGTAGTGTGGCTGTCAAGACGCACCAATTCTTCCGTGATGCTGCATTTATCCGCGAAGATGGCAGCCTCCAGCAGGATCCTGTCTTCCGGGATGGTGGCGCTGTCGCCGATCAGCTCTGCGATGCGCGCTTTCAGCTTTTGCGTATATTCTTCCACTACCTTTGGGGAACGCTCCGAAATCTTTGCAGTCAGGCTGCGGATCAGCTCGCCTCTGGAAATGAGGTCTTCCGCCAGCTTGGCGCCCTCGATGCTGCGCATTTCATCCAGCTTGCGGCAGGCTTCTTCAACCGGCACCAGCAGGCTTTTGAGGATTTCTTCCTCGTCTTCGATGTCGGGCATAGCCTTGATGACATCGGGCATGCCTGCCAGGAATTCCAATGTGATTTCGTCTTTCATGCCGAATTCGTCCGAAAGCTTTTTCAGATTGTCGTAGTATTGATGCGCGATAGCTGTGTTCAGGGAAATGTTCAGGTCGTTTTCGGTGATATTTTCCACCATAATGGAAACATCAGTCTTGCCGCGAACCACGATTTCTTTTACTTTGCTTTTGATCTTGTCCTCTGCGAAAGAATAGCGGCGCGGCATTTTGATGGTGATATCGCTGTAACGGTGGTTGACCGTGCGAATCTCTACCGTGATAATGCGCTTGCCGTCGTTATATTCGGCTCTGCCGAAACCTGTCATACTTTTTATCATAACATTTGGCTCCTTTTTTATTCTTAAAATTTATGATAACATATCTAATATACTCCAAACTTCAGGCCTGCGCAAGCAGCGCCCAGAGTTGGAGTAAATTAGAGAAAAGGAACGACTTTAGATGGCTTTTGACGGAATATTTACGGCGGCGGTGGCGCACGAGCTTGCGCAGCTGCTGACCTTGGGAAAAATAGAGAAAGTGTACCAACCCGAAGCGGACGAGCTGGTTTTTCTGGTGCACACAAAGCAGGGCAACAAAAAGCTCTATATGAGCTGCGCATCCGGTCACGCCGGAGTCTATATGACAGAGCGAAACTTTGAAAATCCGGCCCAGCCAATGGCTCTTTGCATGCTGCTGCGAAAACATCTGCAGAGCGCCAGGATTGCGGCAGTGCGCCAGCATGAATCGGAAAGAATCATTGAAATTGAGTTTGAGACGCAAAATGAGCTGGGATTTTCCATGTGCAAAAAGCTGATCGTCGAAATCATGGGTAAGCACAGCAATATATGTCTGGTGGATGACAAAAGCGGTAAAATCATAGATTGCCTGAAACACGTTTCAATCGATGTGAACAGAGTGCGGCAGCTTTTGCCCGGCAAAGTTTATGTTTATCCGCCGGCACAGGACAAAGTGCCGTTTTGGGAAGCAGGAGCAGCAGACTTTGCGCGAATCCTTGACGGTGAAAACATGCAGGGCGAAGGCGGCGAGGATGTGCTGGCCAAGAAGATGCTGTCTGCAATAGGCGGAATTTCGCCTGCAGTGGCACGATTTTTGGCGGGAAAGGCTCTTGAAGGCGGGGCTTTTGCTGCATCAGGTGCGCTGGATGCAATGCGCGAAAGCGTTGAAAAAGGCAAATTCACTCCGGTGGTTTTTCTTGATGAAAACGACGCACCGGTGGATTTTCATATCTTAAACTTCCCGGAAATGGCGGGCTGCAAGGCTCAGAACTTCGAAACCGCCGGAGCCTGTGCAGAATATTATTTTATGCACAAGGCGGGCAATGCCAGAATGCACCAGAAATCCGCCGACCTGCGCCATAGCCTGAAAGGCACGCTGGAAAAGCTTTATCTCAAAAAGCAAAAGCTTTCAGAAGAGCTCTCCAAGGCGGAGAATTCGGATCATTACAGACTTTACGGCGAACTGCTCAACGCAAATCTCCATTTGGTGGAGCCAGGCGCCGACTCGGTGACCGTGACCAGCTATTATGACGGCTCTCAGGTGACCATCCCGCTGGATAAGCGTTTCAGCGGTCCGAGAAATGCGCAAAATTACTTCAAAAAATACGGCAAGGCCAAGACTGCCATTCATGAAAAAAAGCTGCAGCTTCAGGAAAACGATATGGATATTGAGTATCTGGAGTCTGCACTGGCCATGGCTGACAATGCCGAAAGCACCGAGGCCGTGGAGGAAATCAGGGAGGAGCTGGTGCAGCAGGGATATCTGCGCAGACGCAAAAATTCCTTCGCACCAAAAAAAGGCAAGGCAAAGCCTATGGAATATCATGTCAGCGGCGGATACCGGGTGCTGGTGGGAAGAAACAATCTGGAAAATGACAGACTGACCTTCAAAATGGCAGGCAGCAGGGACATTTTCATGCACACCAAGGATATTCACGGCTCACATCTGATACTTTTCACGGAAGGGAAAACCGCGGAGGAAGTCGGGGAAGAGGCTATTTATGAGGCTGCTTCCATTGCGGCATATTACAGCAAGGCGCGGGAAAGTGAGAATGTTCCTGTGGACTATATGCCTGTAAAGCTGGTGAAGAAGCCGGCGGGGGCACGACCCGGAATGGTAATATTCACAGGAAACCGCACGGTATGGGT
>CAMPBN010000087.1 GCA_946638265.1 uncultured Bacillota bacterium | reverse complement strand
AGACCGGAAAGAGCAAGGATGTGTCAAAGCAGATCCAGAAGAATCCGAAGGTGGAGCTTTGCGCATTCAAAGATGGTCAGTGGCTGAGAGTGGCAGGCGAGCTGGTCCGTGACGACCGCAGAGAGCCGAAAGTGCACATGCTGGAAGCCTTCCCGGATCTGAAAGCAATGTATTCGCCTGACGACGACAACACCGAAGTTCTCTATTTCGAGGATGCCACGGCTACATTCTCATCCTTCACCGCTGCTCCGAAAACAGTGAAGTTCTAAAAGCACAACAAAACCACCCTTTTGAAGGGTGGTTTTTTATCTACTCTATTTACAGCGCTTTTGCGAAGGCCTCGCCGAAAGCTCTGCAGGCTGCGATGGCATCTTCGTCAGGTACCCAAAGCGTGCGGCAAATGTCGCCGACAATCTCAAAGCCTGCGTCACCCAGCTTTTCCGCCATCTGCTTCGGAGCCTCTCCGCTCCATCCGTAGCTGCCAAATGCCGCTGCTTTTTTGCCTTTGAATTTCAGGCCTTTGATCATCTCCAAAAGGCCGCCTATGGCATAGGTGTAGCCGTTGTTCACAGTAGGCGAGCCCAGCAGCAAAGCCTTGGATTTGAAAATCTCGGTCAGGATATCATTCTTGTCCAGCTTGGACGCATTCAGCAGTTTCACGGTCACAGCCGGATCGGCCTTCTGAATGCCCACCGCGATGGACTCTGCCATGATGCGGGTGCTCTCCCACATGGTGTCGTAAACAATCGCAATCTGATTTTCCTGATAAGAATCTGCCCATGCTCGGTATTTTTCAACAATCTCCAGCGGATTTTTGCGCCAGATCAGCCCGTGGCTCGGTGCGATTATATCAATCTTGAGACCCATTCCCAGGATTTCGGCTATTTTCTTCGAAACCATGGCGCTGAACGGATTCAAAATGTTGGTGTAATATTTCTGCGCCTCATAGAAAAGCTCATCCTGCGGCACCGTGTCGCTGTACAGAGCTTCCGACGCATAGTGCTGGCCAAAGCCGTCGTTGGAAAAGAGAATATTTTCTCCATCCATATAAGTAAACATAGTGTCCGGCCAGTGCAGCATGGATGCCTCGATAAAAGTCAGGGTATGCTTTCCGAGCTCCAGCTTGTCTCCCGTTTTCACATTTACGAAATTCCAATCCTTGTGGTAATGCCCGCGAATGATGGCCTCGCCCTTCTTGGTGCAATATATCGGTGTGTCCGGAATCTCACGCATCAGCTCCGGCAGCGCACCGCTGTGATCCACTTCGTTGTGGTTCATCACGATGTAGTCTATGGATTTCAGGTCAATTTCTTCTTTCAACCTGGCCACAAATTCCGTGTCATAAGGCAGCCACACCGTATCGATCAACGCTGTCTTTTCGTCGCGTATCAGATACGAATTGTAACTGGAGCCTCTATCCGTGGAAAGCTCGTCTCCGTGGAAATGCTGGAGTTCCCAGTCAATTTTTCCTACCCATGTCACTTTATCCGTAATTTTCTTTCCCATTTTAACACCTCATTTTCCGATAAAATTTCAGACCTTCAAAACCTTTGAAAGCCTTTAATAGGATTATACTCGCTATTTATATTTTATGCTATAATATACTTCAGAATTTTCATTAAATATTTCAACTATCTCGCAAAGCCTGTGAGAGGCAAGGAGGACATTATGAGCAGAAAAAATTTTGGAGCAAAGCCGCTGAGCTATCCGCAGCCGGTGTGGATTATCGCCACCTATGATGAAAACGGCGTACCCAACGCCATGAATGCAGCCTGGGGCGGCATCAGCGAAGAAAACCAGATATACATATGCCTGTCAAAAGGCCATAAAACATGCCTAAATTTCGAAAAGACAGGAGCTTTCACGGTCAGCATGGCAGATGCGGATCATGTGGAAGGATGCGACTATGTGGGTATTGCCACCGGCAATAAAGTGCCCGACAAATTTGAGAAAGCCGGATTTACGGCCACCAAAAGCGAGCTGGTGAATGCGCCTGTTATCAACGAGCTGGCTGTTTGCATGGAATGCAGAGTCATCGAGTTCAATAAAGAAACAGAAATCCTCAAGGGCGAAATTGTCAACGTCAGCGTGGATGAAAAAGCCATGACCGATGGCAAAGTAGATGTGTCAAAGGTAAAGCCTATCGCTTTTGACCCATTCAATCACGCTTATCACGTTCTGGGCGCCAAAGTGGGCGATGCCTGGGGCGCCGGCAAGAAACTGCTTGAAGAGCCAAAAGGCTTTTGAGGCTCTTGAGTTTCTTGATGCGGGTGAGGATATAGACGCTTTTTGGCAAGCCTTTGCCAGATCTATGCTGGCAAGACAGCTTTTTGATGCGAACCGGAGGACCTCCTGATTTAATGCTTGCAAAACCCCCCGTATGAAGACATTTGACAAGGAATCTTAAACAAATCTTAAAGATTTTCCCACTTGGAACTTAAAACAATATTTTATAAAATAGCATTGTGAATATTCACAGTGCTATTTTTAGCGCTGACATTTTTCGAAAAATGGAGAGACAGAATGAACAGGATTTTGATTTGCGACGACGAGCCGGATATCCTTTCGGCGCTGCGGATTTACCTCGAGAGCGAAGGTATGGAAGTGGTGACTGCCGAAAACGGACAGGTGGCGCTGGACATCATGTCCGGGGAGGAAGGCGGGGACATACATCTGATACTTATGGATGTGATGATGCCCGAGATGGATGGTATCACGGCTATGGCGCAGATTCGTAAGATTTCCAATGTGCCTATCATCATGCTGACCGCAAAGAGCGAGGATGCGGACAAAGTGGTGGGGTTGACTGTCGGAGCTGACGACTATGTCACCAAGCCTTTCAATCCGGTGGAACTGATGGCCAGGGTGAAGTCGCAGCTGCGCAGATATACCATGCTGGGCAGTGCGACGGGCGCAGGCTCATCCGAAGACGCAGACATACTGATTATCGGCGGAATAGAGCTGCGCGACCGGGCAAAGGAAGTCTATCTTGACGGAGAACCGGTATCTCTGACACCTCTCGAATACGACATATTAAAATGCCTCATGACACACCGCGGCGAAGTGCTCTCGCCGAAGGATATCTATGAGGAAATCTGGCAGGAACCGATGGTGGGCGCCGAGAGCACGGTGGCAGTCCACATCCGGCACCTGCGGGAAAAGCTGGAGTATGACAGCGCCAATCCGCGCTATCTCAAGGCGGTCTGGGGGCGCGGCTACAAGATGGACGACATCCATTAGGGGGAATTTTGATGAAAAATATTTATAAAAGATCTTCGAAAATCCGGTTGGCTTTGGCCTGCGCATTTTGCATCATGGCAATGCTGGCCTGCATAACGGGAACGGCGATTTTTGCGTGTGAAGGTGTATACGGAAGCCATCCGCACGGTATAGAAAATGAGCTTATGCGCAAAGCCGGTTATGAGTGTGCGCTTCGTGCCGTGGCAGAATATCACGGTGGCGAGATTATAACAGAGTGTGACACAAGCCTGGAGGGGACAGGCTTTAAGTATGGTATCATCGACGGCAGACTTGACCGGAATCCGGATTTCAATGCGGAAGGGGTATTTGAGGAAAAGAATTTCAACGGCAAGCTGCCGGAAGATTACGGGTATTTCCAATTTCACCTGGGAGAAAACCCGAAATTTTATCTTTCGGACAGACTTCTGGCAGGCAGTGACTATTATACCGACTGGGAAAGTGAGCAGGGGGAAGATGGCGGAACAACGCTCTACACTGTAGTATATTTCACGGAAGGAGCACCTGACATGACAGGGGGTTATTTTCACGGCAATCTCTATGCTCAGGCTGCGGCTTTGGCCGCTATGGTGCCGACGCTTCGGGTAGCAATGCCGATAGGAGCGGCTCTTCTCCTGGGGCTGACCGCCTGGTTGCTGTATTTGCTCTTTTGCGCAGCAGGCCGTCGCTACGGCGAGGAAGGAATCTTTTGCGGCCTTTGGGAACGCATTCCGATGGATCTGGCAGTGGTAATCGTTGGATTTTTAGAGATGATGCTGGCGGTAATTATGGTGTCGGCAGCGGACAGCATGAGCAGGCCGTACGAGCCGTACGAATATTTGGTTTGGATCCTGGCTTTGGCAGCGCTGCTGACTTTTGCAGGGTGCCTTTTAGGGATTCGCTGGCTCATGAGTGTGGCTGTGAATGTAAAGAAGGGCAAATGGTGGAGAAATACGGTGGTTTATCGTATCCTGAAGCTGATTGCAAACTGTCTGGCGGCTTTCAGATCGAGCAGCCGCGCCATTCGAAAGAGCATACGCTGGGATATCCGCATCTGGGCGCTTTTTGGTGTGATCACATTTTTGGAAGGGTTCGGGTTGGCAGTGTTTGATGCTGACGGCGCGCTGTTGACAGTGTGGTTTTTCGAGAAGATTTTGTTCGGAGCAGCCCTTTTCTTCATTATGAAATGGTATGGCAGGCTGAAAGAAGCTGCAGTGAGGATGGCGGAAGACGGCAGCGAGATCCATATCGACACCAAAGGGATGCCGCTTGATTTTGAGGAGCATGCCGAGGCGCTGAACGCCATCAGCGGCGGAATGGCTGTTGCAATGGCAGAACGTATGAAGAGCGAACGCATGAAGACGGAGCTCATCACCAATGTTTCCCATGATATCAAAACACCTCTGACTTCCATCATCAACTATGTGGACCTGTTGGAGAAAGAAAATATCGAAGGCGAGAAGGCAAATGAATATCTGGAAGTGCTGGACCGCCAGTCGAAACACCTGAAAAAGCTGATCGAAGACCTGATAGAGGCCTCCAAGGCGGCCACGGGCAACATCAAATTTCACATGGAGTCTGTGAATGCGCGGGTGCTGTTAAATCAGTCCATCGGGGAGTTTGAGGAGCGGCTTTTGCAAAACGGTATCGAGCTGGTGACTAATATGCCGGAAGAAGAGGTGCACCTTTGGGCGGACAATCGCTATCTCTGGCGTGTATTTGACAATCTGATGAACAATATCGTAAAGTACGCGCAGCCCGGGACCCGTGCTTATGTGGATTTGACGGAAGAAGAAGGTAAAGTGCGCTTTGTGTTCCGCAATATATCCCGGAACGCACTTAATATTTCTGCGGATGAACTTATGGAGCGTTTTGTGAGGGGGGATGCTTCCCGAAATACGGAAGGAAACGGGCTGGGACTTTCCATCGCCCGCAGCCTGACGGAGTCCATGGACGGCTCTATGAACCTGTCCATCGATGGGGACCTGTTCAAGGTAATCCTGACTTTTGAGCAGGAATAAACAGCAGGAATAAACAAAACAAAAACATTGCCCCGCATTTCCCTATGTGATAGAATTATCGGATAGAGAAAGGGATGGCTTATTGCCATTGTTGTGATGCCCGCATTTGGGCCGGGGGATTAGGGATTATGAACAATATAGCTGTGATTATCAGACCTGAGGTCAGTAACATCGTGATACTGACTTTCCTGATTATGTATTCTATCTATTGTTCCGGAAAG
>CAMPBN010000086.1 GCA_946638265.1 uncultured Bacillota bacterium | reverse complement strand
CTGGAAAATCTGCACCATCAGCACCAGCAGAATCACTGCCAGCAGCATTACCATGTATTTATAGCGGTAATAGCCGTAGTTGATGGCAATCTTACCCAGACCGCCGCCACCGATGATACCGCTCATTGCCGAGTATCCCAGTATGGTGGTAATGGCGATGGTAGCTCCAGAGATGAGCGAAGGAACGCATTCCGGAATCATTACTTTGCAGATGATCTGGAAAGGCGTAGCACCCATGCTCTGGGCAGCTTCGATGATGTTTGGATTTATCTCTCTCAGGCTGCTTTCCACAAGCCTTGAGATGAACGGGAATGCTGCAATTACCAGCGGCACGATGGAGGCCACTGTTCCTACCGTGGTGCCCACGATCAGTCGCGTGATAGGGAAAACCAAAATCATCAGGATCAGGAACGGGATGGAACGCAGCAGATTGACGATTACTCCCAACACTGACATAAAAGGTCTCGGCAGAGGTCTTACTCCGCCCTGCTCGCCTGCCACCAGCAGCACGCCGATAGGTAGTCCCAGCACAATGGCAAATGCAGTGGAGAGGATAGTGACATAGAAGGTTTCCCAGAGAGCCAGCGGAAATTCGTTCTGAAGGATTTTCAGAGCTTCTTCTACCGCCTCCGGTGCGAAAATATTAGTGAACATCTTCTTTTACCTCCTCTGCAAGTACGTCTTCCTGAGCTGCGAAAAATTCCAGGGCACGGCGCAGCGTATCGTCGCCGCCCTTGATTCCCAGCAGCATATTTCCGTAGGATTTGTCTTCAATAGTTTTGGTATTGGCTGAAAGGATATTGGCCAGTATGCCTTCCTTTGTGGCCAGATTTGCGATAAGCGGTTTGTTGGTGGCACCTGCGCCCGTGAAAACCAGACGGATGTGGTGTTCGCCTTCTTCGATCGGCAGGCTGGCAGTGACCCCTTCCGGGAACACCAGGCGTTTTGCTTCCGCCGATTTCGGATGTGAGAAGACTTCGGAAACAGGGCCTTCTTCCACCACTTCACCGCGGTCGAGGATGGCTACTCTGTTGCAGACATCTTCCACAACGCTCATCTGGTGGGTGATGATGACCACTGTGATACCCAGCTTTTCGTTGATGCTTTTGATAAGTTCCAGAATCTGATGTGTGGTTTTCGGATCCAGGGCGCTGGTGGCCTCGTCGCAGAGGAGAATCCTCGGATTGGTGGCCAGTGCTCTGGCGATGGCGATTCTCTGCTGCTGTCCGCCGGAAAGCTGTGCCGGAAAAGCGTCTGCCTTGTCAGGAAGGCCTACCACTTCGAGAAGCTCGCGTGCTTTCTTTTCCGCTTCGGATTTTTTCACTCCCGCCAGTTCCAGAGGGAAGCAGATATTTTTCAGGCATGTACGCTGCATGAGCAGGTTGAAGCTTTGGAATATCATGGTAACGTTGCGACGTGTCTCGCGCAAATCTTTGTCTGAAAGCTGCCCGATGTCCACGCCGTCAATCTCCACGGAGCCTCCCGTAGGACGTTCCAGCATATTGATGCAGCGCACCAGTGTGGATTTTCCGGCACCGCTCATGCCGATGATGCCATAAATATCGCCGTCGTTGATTGTAAGATTGATATTTTTCAATGCCTCCACTTCTCCGGCCGAGCCGTGGAAGGTTTTGTTCAGATTCTTAATACATATCATTGTGGTAAAAATGCGGGCGGTATATTGCCGCCCGGCTGCCTTTCGCTAGTTTATTAAAGACCTTCAGCCCCTGAGTTTTGGGGCTGAAGAAAATGTTATTCTACTATTTGATAGCGTCGAGTGTAGTCTGCTTTCCGCCATAGAGACCGAGTGGTTCTACGTGTACTACGGATACGCTTGCGATGTGTGTTCCATTCTGAGCGTTGAAGTCGTCGAGGTAAGGAACGTGCTGGAAGTAGTTTGCATCGATTTCGCCCTGATCTACTACGTTGTTAGGCTGTACATAGTCTGTGAATTCTACGATCTTCAGAGTGATGTTCTTTTCAGCCAGGATTTCCTTAACAACAGCGAGGATTTCTGCGTGTGGTGTAGGGGAAGCTGCTACGGAGATTTCTTTTCCTGCCAGTGCAGCGTAGTCTACGGAAGCGTCAAAACCGTCTGTAGGGTTGTCTACTGTGCTTACTACAGCGCCATCATAAGTGTCAGTGATGTAGTCAGCTACCTTCTGGCTTTCAAGAGCAGCCTTGAGTGCAAGGATTTCCGGCTTCTGTTCGTTGCCTTCCTTTACAGCCAGGATGTTGCCATATGCGGAAGAAGAACCTTCGATCACCAGAGAATCAGCTACAGGATTGAGACCTGCGGAGATTGCATAGTTGGAGTTGATGATGGCATAATCCACATCCTGCAGAATGTTAGGAACCTGTGCTGCTTCCACTTCCTTGAAGGAAATGTTGTAAGGGTTGTCTACGATGTCAGCGATGGTGGCAGTTATGCCTACGCCGTCAGCCAGCTTGATATAGCCGTTATCCTGAAGGAGGAGCAGAGCTCTTGCTTCGTTGGTGGTGTCGTTAGGAACTGCGATCGTGATGGTGGCTGCGCCCTCGTCGCTGCCGCTGTTTCCGCATGCTGCGAAACTGAATACAAGTACTAATGCGAGTAAAATTGCTACAAACTTTTTCATGATGGATTCTCCTTTTCTTATCTTCTAAATTCTAAAATTGGTTATTGATTAGTTTAATTATTGATTGAGCTTTTTTCTTTTGCGGTTTCCTGTTCGACCTGCTTCCTTCTTAGCTTGGCGCCTTGTGCTAATAAAAAAACGGGTCGTTTCCGAGGAAACAACCCGCTGAATTCGATTCGTGCACCCGAAGGCCGCAAGAGTCTTAACAGAAACTAGGTATCTCAGAAACGTAGGCACGCAAAATTCTGCACATGCTGCACATGTACATGACCATCATCTGCATGACTGTAGTGAATCTTGCTACGTTTCTCATTTGAGATATCTCCTTTCCTGTGAATTTGAAAACTCAATAAATTACCCGTAGTATAACTCAGGATTTTTTCTTTGTCAACACCCTGATTTGAATTTTTTTGTCCGCGCGTAATACGCTTTTTTGTCTTCATACATGGCTTTATCGGCGCATTCGAACGTATCACGGTATGAAAAATCATGTTCGCTGTCAAATTCCGCAAAGCCCATGGACAGGATGAGACGGGCGCTTCCGTCATCCTCGATCACGGCGTTTTGGGCTATCAGATTGCGGATATTTTCCGCCTGTTTTTCGGCATCTGCGCCGGTACAGCGGGTTATGGCCACAAATTCATCACCGCCGATGCGGAATATTCTTTCGCCTGCAAAGATTTGTTTCAAAAGGCCTGCCGCCCTGACGATCTCTGTATCGCCGCGGTCGTGACCCAGATGGTCGTTGATATCTTTTAAGCCGTTGATATCGAACATTGCCACGGAAAATTCGGCTACATGATTTTTAATGCGCGTTTCGATGGAATGCACAAATTCCATATAGGCAGTCCTGTTTTCCACGCCGGTCAGGCTGTCGACATATGCCTTGGATCTGACATAGCCCAGCTGGAGAGTCATAAAATCCTGAAGAGACCGGATTCGTCCCTCAATCACCTGAACATCGTCACAGTAATAATTATTTGATTCATGGTCCCGGTGGAGAATTTCCAACCCTCCCGGCGCACCGCCGTCAGGCAGCTCTTTTGCCAGACTTTCTATGCCGTCGGAAAGATGATCAAGTTCATTCATCATGGAGCGATATCTCAACCCGACACGCGAAGATATCATATGTGCGATGAGCATTATGGCTGCAAGTGAAAGCAATGTGATGGTAAGGGTGGTCCGGATCTGGCGTGAAACTTCGTGTTCATACCAGTCTGCACTGAAGTCTACGGCCACAATACCGCTGACTTTGCCTTCGTCGTCGAAAACGGGGGAATAGGCGCTGTAAAATCTGCCCCATCTGTCCGTATAAGGCTTTCTGTCCACAGCAGGGTGACCCATGCTGGCCCGATAGAGAGCTTCGGTATAGACCACTTTTTCACCAAATACACTGGGGTCCATAACAGCAGGGTCGACAGTAAATACAAAATTTTTATTGCCCATATTGCGAACACAATAAATGTATTTCAGGTCGATGTTTTCCTGGAAAAAGGCCAGGGTTTCAAGTATCTGTTTGTATTCGGGTGTCTCTGCGTCTTCAGCCTGCAGCCTGCCCAGGATGTTGCCGTCTATCATGTCGGCAGCCGTATTGGAAATATCCAGCATACGGTCTCTTATCAGTGACTGCATGGCGCCGCTGGACTGCATCGTCAAAATGCCTCCCAAGGAAGCATTTATCAAAAGCAGCAGCAACGAGATCGCTATCAGATATACTTTTGTGTGGCTCCATTTCTTCTTCATCACTTTCATTACTCCCTCCGCCGTATTTGCACTCAGGCTTTCACTAAGCAATTATAGCAAAGGCGCCGCCGGAGCGCTACGCCTCGTTCTTGCTGAAAATCACCGAGCCCATCACACATACCAGAAGCAGGTATGGATAGAACAGGAACGGCAGGATGGAAAGCCCGCCCACTCCGCTGAGACCTGCTGCGATCAGTATCTGCGCACCATAAGGTATGATGCCTTGCATGATGCAGGAACAAGTGTCCAGAAGCGATGCAGTCTTGGCCGGCTCTATCTTGTATTCTTCACCGATCTGTCTTGCAATAGGGCCTGCCATAACGATGGCCACCGTGTTGTTGGCTGTGGCTATATCCATCAGCATGGTAAGAAGTCCGATTCCTATCATTCCGCCTTTTCGGGATTTGAAGCTGTTCCTTACAAATGCCAGTATTGCTTCAAAGCCGCCGTTTTCGCGGATCAAAGAGCCGATGGAAGCCACCAGGATGGTAACTATCATGGTTTCGAACATTCCCGTGGTGCCATCTCCCATGGAAGAAAATGCGGCATAAAAATCAATGGCTCCTGTCACTCCTCCGGCAAAGAGGAAGAGGAAAATTCCGATGCCTAGCACGGCAAAGACATTAATGCCCGCGATGGCCAAAATCAGGACCAGAAAATACGGGCAGGCCTGAATCATGCTGTAATCGAAATGTTCCATAGGCACGCCCTGCCCGGAATTGCCGCAAATCGCCAGGATTACTATCGTGGCGATAGCTGCCGGAAGCGCGATTCTGAAGTTGACGCGGAATTTGTCCTTCATCTGCACGCCCTGGGTCTTGGTAGCAGCGATGGTGGTATCGGAAATGAATGACAGATTATCGCCGAACATGGCGCCGCCCACAACAGATGCTGTGCAAAGTGCTGCAGAGAGATTTCCGCTGAGCGAAACCTGAGCCGCAATCGGTACAAGCACGCTGATGGTACCCACGCTGGTGCCCATAGCCATGGAAATCAGGGAAGCAATCAGGAAAAGTCCCGGCACCACAAAGCTTTCAGGCAGCAGATCCAAAAGCAGATTGGCCGTACTGACCGCACCGCCCGCCGCCTTGGCAATGCCGCTGAATGCGCCTGCCATCAGGAATATGAAAAGCATGATGGTGATGTTGTCGTCGCCTATGCCTCGGGCACAGATATGAATATTACAATCGAATGAAAGGTCGCGATTCTGG
>CAMPBN010000085.1 GCA_946638265.1 uncultured Bacillota bacterium | reverse complement strand
GTCTTTGGCCAGGCCCACAATCTTGACGATGCTGCCCTCTGCACCTTTGGCCACCAAGAGTTTATCTATCTCGCGGCCGGCTTTCAGGGCTTCCATCACCGGGTTTCTTCCTATAATGACGTTCTTGTTTTCTGCTTCGAAGTCACCGGCGTGGAAATCTTTTTCCGGGCGTCTGTCGCGAGTCTCATATGCAGATTTCTTATCTCTGAAATCGTCACGCGCTCTGCCTCTGCCGCGTTCTTCGCGTTTCAGAGCTTTCGCCCCGTATTCTCTGCTGTCGCGGGCGTTTCTGCCTCCGCGGCTGCTTTCTCTTCTGTCACTTTTCTTCATATCCTAAAATCCTCTCGGCAGCGACCTCGCAAACAGGCGGTCGCTATTTTCTCCGATATCGCACAAACCTGTATTCCGTGCCGCTTACTTCGTCACGCTGCGGCGCGCTTTCCCATGCTATCTGCATCTTGCCGGACTTCACTTCGTCGTCCAGATTCGGGAAAAACCTGTCCGCCTCTATTTCTTTGTCGATGCGTGTGACGATGAATTCATTGCAATAAGGAGCGAACATATCATATATGCTTTCCCCGCCTGCCACCATCACATCCTCTTCGATGTCAATGCCATCCATCGCTTCCATCACCAACAGTTTGGTCATCAGCTCGTCATAGTTGCCCGCAAGGATCATCCTGCCCGGAGTCACCTTCTTTCCGCTTTTGAGCGTAATCTGCCCTTCTGCATCCAGCTTGTCCATATATGCGGGACGATAATTTTCGTCTCTCGTCAGCACTATGGTGGTGCGTCCCTCCAGCGGTCTGCCGCCCGGCAGGGATTCCAGGGTTTTGCGGCCCATTATGAGGACCTTGCCCATGGTCTCTTCTTTGAAAAATTTCAGATCTCCGGGGAGATGGATCAGCAGATTGCCGTCCTTTCCTATGCCCCAGTTTTTCTCCGTAGCAACAATAGCTTTCATCGCTGTTCTCCCCTTGTTCCTTACGCATCGCCTATCGGCGATAAACTTTAACGCCTGATTTTACACCGCAATCGGAATGTTCTTAATCTGCGGATTCTTTTCGTAGTTTTCGATGATGACATCGTCCGGCGTAAAGTCGTAGAAGTCCTTAACATCCGGATTCAGCTTGAAAGTCGGTGCCGGGAACTGCGGTCTTTCGATGAGTTCCTTGATGATATCTATGTGTCTGTCGTAGATGTGAGCATCCGAAATCACATGCACCAGAGTGCCCGGTTTGAAGCCGCACACCTGAGCCAGCATGTGCACCAGAACGGAATATTGCACCACATTCCAGTTGTTGGCTGCCAGAATATCCTGAGAGCGCTGGTTGAGGATCGCGTTGAGGCGGTCGCCGGTCACGTTGAAAGTCATGCTGTATGCACAAGGCTCCAGACCCATTTCCATCAGGTCCGCGAAATTATAGATATTGGTCAGGATGCGACGGGAATAAGGCTGGTTTTTCAGCTGCCAGATCACATTGTCCACCTGGTCCATCTCGCCCTGCGCAAAGCGGTACTTCACTCCCAGCTGATAGCCGTAGGCTTTTCCGATGCTGCCGTTTTCGTCAGCCCATTCGTCCCAGATGTGGCTGTTCAGGTCCTTGATGTTGTTGGACTTTTTCTGCCAGATCCAGAGCATCTCATCCACTGCGGATTTGATGGCGGTCGGACGCAGCGTCAAGGCCGGAAACTCCTCCCAGAGATTGTATCTGTTCACTACGCCAAAAGTCTTGATGGTATGGGCAGGCGTTCCGTCTTCCCACTTCGCTCTTACTTTCTGTCCTTCAGTAGAAAAACCGTGGTCGAGTATCTCACGGCACATATTGACAAACAATCCGTCTGCTTTGCTCATTTTATTTCCTTTCCGCCCTTTGGCTTACCTCAGAACCCTGCGCTTCGATGATCGAAAGCGCTTTTTCGATGATATACTCCAGCCTGTCTTTGTCTCCCGAAAGATACAGGTAGCCGACAAGCGCCTCAAAAGCCGTAGCCATTTTGTAAGTCATCGGGTTGACGTTCCGCGGACTGGAAGTGATTTTGTGATTGCGCGCCCGTCTGACAAGAGCTGCCTCTTCAGGCGTCAGCTCATCTTTCAGTCCCCTAATAGCAAGCTCCTGTCCCTCCGCCCGGACATACCTGATATTACTGCGATGCACAGCGTCAATATTGGCCGGGTTTCTGCGAACAGAAGCTTCTCTTACATAAACTTCATAGACGGCATCGCCCAGATAGGCGAGTGCCGTCGTATTGATCTGTTTTAAATCCATTTTCTAATTTACCATCTTGATGCTACCATTGAGAACGGCTCCCATACCTACCGCAATACTGCCGGTAGTAATGTTACCGTTGATCGTAGCCGTTTCGGAAACGCGCACCAGCTCGGTGGCGGTGACGTTACCCACTACAGTGCCCTCGATGGAAATGCGGCGGCATCTGATATCTCCCTCTATGCGGGCGTCTTTGCCAAGGGAGATATCCTCTCTTGCCTGCACGTCCACTTTCAGCACACCTTCGTTGATGATCAGGTTGCCGCAAGAGATATCGCCAAACACATCACCGTTGACTTTGACATTACCTCTGGCGATGATGCCGCCCTCAACTACGCCGTTAATCTCCAGGTGGCCGTCACCGACAATGTCTCCGTGAATCTTGGTGCCCTTTGCGATATAACCCACTTCGTCGGAAATCTGTGAATACAGGATTTCCTCAACTTCTTCCTTTTTCTTTTCTTCGCGCTTTTCAATCTTGTGAAGAGCTTCTGCCACGCTGTCGGATCTGTCCACAATCTCGTCGATGGCCTTTTCCTCTTCCTCAGCAGTAAGCGCAGCCTCGTGAACCGCATTCTGTGCAGCCACTTCTGCAGCTATGACAGCCTTTGCGGCCAGTGCAGCTTCGGCCTCTTCAGGCTTTTCCTCTGCTGCCGGCTCTTCCGCAGGCATTGCAGGCTCCTCCGCTTCAGGAGTTTCTTCTGCATGCGGCTCGGCCACAGAGCCTTCGAAGGCTTCGGCAAATGCAGCGGCCATAGTGTCGGACTCACTGAGAGGCTCTTCCGCAGGAGCTTCTTGCGGCGCCTCCGCTACAGGAGCCTCCGCCAATACTTCTTCCACTGCTTCTGCCATGGTAGCTTCTTCGAAGTTGTCACTCTGGCTGGACATTGCATCCGGCTTTTTGTTTTCCTCTGCCGGAGTCCCCGACAGATTGCTTAATTTTATCGATCTTCTGTTTCCTGATGCTCCCATGTTTATACCTCTATATCAAAATCATCTTCACCATAATCATCCACCTGCTTGGTGATGATATTTCCTCTGATGCGCGTTCCGCGACTCGTGGAAATGAAACCGGTTTCAATATCTCCCAGAACAAGAGCGCCGGCAGCCAGTTCTGCTACCTCGGCAATTTTGAGGTTGCCCTTGACTCTTCCGTCGAGATGTATATTTTCTGCCTTGATATTTCCTACTATTTTCGCATCTTTTTCGATGGTGACATCGCCGTTGGCATTAACATTGCCCTTGATGGCGCTGCTCTGCAAAAGCATATTGCCCGCATCCACATCGCCGATCACGGTGCCTGTCACGATAACATCTCCCGTTGTGGAAATGCTGCCTTCCACCTTGCCCATCATCTCAATCCTGTCGATGGACTCAATGTCGCCCACCACTTTCATTCCTGTCGGGATGCTGGTGCGTCCTGTCTCGGCCTTTGCTCCGAAATCCTCCTTCTGGAGATCCGAAAAGCTGACATTCATATTACTGTTGAAATCTCCCGAAGGAATTTCCGGTCCTTCCATCTGCATGTGAATCGGCTCGATCTTAACCTTGGAGACTGCTTCGCGAGACTTTGCTTCAGGTGTCTCAGCAGCTCCTGCCTGCTCATCTTCAAAACCTGTAAGTTGCTTTAGAGCAGTGAGAAAATTTTCTTTTGTGGACATGTCCCGCTCCTTTCTATTCAAAAGCCATAGGCATAATGTCGTTGGTAATAGGCCTAAATTCGTATCCTGCCTCTTTGAAGTGTTCCGTTATCTTTGGCAGAGCCTTTGCCCCTGCGATGCCGCCACCCGAGCAATCGTGCATCTGGAGGAAAATTCTCTGCTTTTCACCGCCGGTAAGAATGGCATTTGCGGCAATAGTCTCCGCATCGGTGCCCGGTACCAGGTCTCCCGAATTTGCATTCCAGTCAAAATACGAAAAGCCTCTTCTTACCATTTCCGAACAAAGCGCCTGCCTGATAAGGGCATTGTAGCTGTTGGTGGTGCCGCCCTGGAATTTGAACACTGTCGGCTGGACCCCCGTAGCGTCGTAAATCAATTGGTATTCTTTCCAGAAATCTTCCAGATAAACCTCCACCGATTCGTAAACCTTATCCTTGGAAAGTTCGTATCCGTAGATGCCGACAGTGTGGCCTTCATCCACGATACGCTTCAAAATCTGGCGGCCTTCCGGAGAATCTCCTCCCTTTACGAAAAACGTGGCTTTCACATCAAGTGCTGCCAGCTGGTCCAAAATCTTGGAAGTTTCCAGGCTTGGGCCTCCCGTAAAAGTGAGATAGAAAAATCTGTCTTTATCAAAAAGTCGCGTAAACTCCTCCGGTCTTGACACATACATATCCGGGAAGAGAGTTTCATAAGCATTCTGCTCCCCATCCTGCACGCTGGTGTTGTCTACCATAACGGAGCCTGCCGCTCCGCCGCCTTTGTAATAATCCAAATCGGTTTTTGCTTTTTTGAGATTACCTGCAACAAATATCAGCGATATTGCAAGTATTGTGATGACGGCCAGCGTAACGAGCGTTATCATCCTTCGAAAGAAACGCACGCTGCCCACTTCAGCCTTATTCATAATCTTTTTACCTACCCTCTGATTATCTGAACGCCCTGCGGTGTATCCTTCAGGGTGATTCCTTTTTCTTTGAGAATGTCGCGAATTTCATCTGCTCTGGCAAAATCCTTGGCCTTGCGCGCATTCTGTCTTTCTTCGACCAGCTTTTGAATTTCAGGGTCGATTTCATCTTCTTCACTCTTTTCGAGCAATCCCAAAACGCCTGTAAGCTCTGTCAGGAGAGCCAGCGCTGCCTTGGCATATTCCTTGGAGGCACCGTCTTTCACCTGAGTGTTGACTGCTGCGATCAGTTCAAAGACAGCTGTAATGGCATCTGCAGTGTTCAGGTCATCATCCATCTTCTCGCAGAACTTGTCCTTATACTGCTGCAGACCTTCCAGGGATTTCTTTTCTTCTTCGCTCATGCCGTCAGTGCCGTTGGCAGCCAGATGCTCCAATGTCGTCTTGGCATTCTGCATACGAGCAAGACCGTTCTTGGCCTGCTCCATCAGCGTATCCGAGAAGTTGATCGGACCGCGGTAGTGGCCTTCAAGCAGGAAGAATCTCAAAACTTCACCGTCAAAATCCTTCAGGATATCGCGGACAGTAAAGAAGTTGCCCTTGGATTTGCTCATCTTCTCGTTGTCTATTGTGATAAATCCGTTGTGCATCCAATAGTTGGCAAATGTGCAGCCGTTGCATGCCTCGGACTGTGCGATTTCGTTTTCGTGGTGCGGGAACTGCAGGTCCTCACCGCCGGCATGGATGTCGATGGTTTCGCCCAGATGCTTTTTGCTCATGGCAGAGCATTCGATGTGCCAGCCCGGTCTTCCCATGCCCC
>CAMPBN010000084.1 GCA_946638265.1 uncultured Bacillota bacterium | reverse complement strand
AGAGGGCGGTGCCCTGAATAAAAAACAAAAATCGGAGGACTACTTTGAAATTACAGCGATACAGACACGATTCACCTGTTTCATACACACTTGGGGCAACCCTGACCTATGAGATGCTGAAAGAAAAGCCGGAACTGGTAAAACGCCTCTTCATCCGTCCTTCCACGGACCGTGAAAGCGGCATAGGAGAAATCCTGGCGCTTGCAGCAGAAAAAGGGATACGCATCGAAGAAAGCGAGAAGGCTTTTAATATCCTTTCGCCAAAGGGCAATTGCTATCTGATAGGTGAGTTTGAAAAAAGAGAAGAGCGCCTGAAGCCGGGAAACCATATAGTATTGGTGAACCCTTCGGATGCCGGCAATATGGGCACCATCGTCCGCACGGCTGCGGGCTTTGGCTTCGGAGATATAGCGGTGATCCGTCAAGCGGTGGATTTCTTCGACCCAAGGACCATCAGGGCTACCATGGGAGCTGCATTTCACATGCGAGTGGAGTATTTTGATACTATCGAAGACTATATTAAAAAGTTCGGCTCCAATGAAAGATATGCATTCATGCTTACAGGCAGCACGCCGCTTCCTGCAGCGGAAAAGAGGGAGCCTTATTCGCTAATCTTCGGAAATGAGGCGACGGGCCTTCCGGACCGCTTTGCGGACTTTTGCACTGCAGTGCGCATCAATCATTCCGGCGCCATCGACAGCCTGAATCTGCCTATGGCGGCGGGTATCGCCATGTACGAATTTACCAAAAATATTTGGAATCAGTAAGAAACTACAGCCCGTATTTTGTTTTCTTGCGGGCCAGAGTAGCCTGAGGCATCTTGAGAAACGCTGCGGCCTTCCTCGTGGTGCCTTCTTTTTTAAGCGCGTAGGCAATCAGCTTCTTTTCCTGTTCTTCCATGATCTTTTCAAAATCCATACTGTCGTCACGGCTGAATTCTTTGCGGATGTCGATGATGGATTCTTCGTAGACATTGTCATTCAAAAGCAGATTGACCGAAATGGAATCTATCTCTTCGCTGCGCGTGGAGATATAGAGCCTGTGAACGGCATTTTCCAGCTCACGCACATTGCCCGGCCAATGATATTTTTCCAGTTCTTCAAAGGCTTCCGGCAGGAATGTCTTTTTCATGCCGTACTTTTCGCTGTAGCGGCTCAGGAATGCTTCGGAAAGGCAGCGGATGTCTTCGGGTCTGTTTCTGAGCGGCGGCACCTGGATTTCGCAAATGTCCAGTCTGTAAAAAAGGTCTTCTCTGAATTTGCCCTCAGCCACCAGCTTTTTCAGCGGGATATTGTTGGCAGCCACGATGCGCACATTGACATGGATCGGCTTGGTGCCGCCCACCTTGTAGAATGTGCTGTTTTGTAGCACTCGCAACAGCTTTGCCTGCATATCCAGCGAGAGGGTACCGATTTCGTCGAGGAAAAGTGTGCCGTTGTTGGCCATCTCGAAATAACCCTGCTTGCCGCCCGAAAGCGCGCCGGTGAAAGAACCTTTCTCATAGCCGAAAAATTCGGATTCTGCCAGGTTTTCCTGGATGGTGGCGCAGTTGATGCGCACGCAAGGTTTGTCGTTTCGGGAAGAATTGGAGTAGATGAGGTCGAAAACTCTTTCTTTACCTACGCCTGTTTCTCCCTGAATAATAACATTACAATCGTATTTTGCGATATTGAGCACTTCGTCGATCATGGCTGCGGTCTTCGGACTCATATATACAAATCCGTCGATGGTCTGAGCCGCCATATCAATGGTTTTGGCTTTGGCAGGCATCTCGATTCGTTTATGATTCAAAGTCTTATAAAATTCGTCCAGCTTTTCCAGATAGGCGCCGCAGCCGGAAAGGAGCTCGATGCCATAGTCGTATGCATCGCCGTGGTAGCCGTCGGAAGTGTAGCTGATGATTTCCTTACCCATGCTGTCTGCCAGGAGCAGCCCGATGTTATATTGGTTGTTCAGCGTGATGTAGCCGATAAATCCACCGTCTTTTACCAGAAAAGTGGAAAGGTTGGCAGCACCGGCCAGATGCTCCAGATTGACCACGCCGTCAAAATATGCGAATTCTCCTTTTTCACGCTCTTCTTCCATGATAAATGCGGCAGCTTCCAGTGAATTATCCACATCTACTATATAGATATCGTCGATCAGGTCCCCATAGACAGCTTTAAGATCTTCGATTTTGATATGAGCGCCCAGGGTGGCGGAATCTGCGATAAGCGTGATATGAAGCCCTTTTGGCGATACTTTTCTGAGCAGGGAAGAGTAGAGGATGGTATGCGTCATGGTGCAGCCGATAAGGGCCACTTTTTTGAAATTCCTCTTCTTGATTTCTTCTCCGAGGCATATGAAATTTCCGCCTTCGTCCACGGCGCGGATCAGCGTATGCAGCGGAAAGCGCGAATCTATCGGCTTGATCTGTGTGGAATTGAAGCAAATGGCATAGCCGTCCACTTCCGCCTGCCCGTAATAATAGTTGATATTGTCGATGGCATTTAAGCTCAAGCAAAGACCTGCAAGAGGGGAGAGACATACCACATCGTCGCCCACCTTGAGCCCGCGTTTTTTCAGGTCAAAGTCTTTACCGGCTTTTACGATGGTGCCTGCAAAAATTCCGGAAGAGTCTGTGTATGGATTGTGAAACTTACCGCGCTCGCTGACAATTTTCATGATGCGCATTTTCACTCTGTCTTCATTATAATCCGATGAAGAGAAGATCTGATCGATGGCTTCTCGCTCAAAGCTGATGAGTCTGACCTTGATCAGTGCCTCATCATCACCGCACTCCATGGTGCTGTCCAGTTTCCAAGCCGAAACCGGGGTGGTGTATTTGGGTTCGATGACCCTGCTTGTTCCAAAATTACCTATCAAATTATTACCTCATACTATCTGAAATGTTCTGCTTGGCCCAAAAGCGCCTTTAATAATATATCTTATTTACCGAAGCTATGCAATAGTTTTGAATCAAAAATAAATCAAAATTTGCACTCTTGAATCAAAAATAAATCACGTTTTAATTATTTTTTGAATCAGAAGCATAAAATCAGCGGTCCAAATGTAGCAGGCTATATGGGGCATTCGTTTATTTAAAATTTTTTCAAATAATTTTTTCGGTTGTTAAAACCGTAAAACGAAATTGGGAGGAACATTGAAAACTTCAGCATTTCAGCTTGCGAGCCTTGCGCGAAGATCTTCAAGAGATCCGGCAAAATTAAAATATTTAAAAAAAAATTTTAAAGTTTGGCACGGGCATTGCATATATAATGGGGTGTTGTTAAACGATGAGTAAAAAGAATAAATATATTTTTTTTCAAAAGGAGAATTGATAATGGAAAAGCAGTATAGAAAAGGTGATATTTACGGAATCCACAGAGTACTTGAACCAAAGGGTGTTCTGCCACAGCCTGCTGAAAAGATCAGCAACGATATGAACATCTATGATAACGAAGTACTTATCGACGTTCACACTCTGAACATCGACTCCGCTTCCTTCACTGAAATCGAAAGAAGAGCAAACGGTGATATCGAAGAGATCAAGAAGATCATCATGAACATCGTTGAAACTACAGGTAAGCACAAGAACCCATGGACCGGTTCCGGCGGAATGCTTATCGGTCGTGTAAAGGAAATCGGACCTAACTATGTTGGAGACCTGAAGGTTGGCGACAGAATCGCTACTCTCGTATCCCTTTCCCTGACACCGCTTAAGATAGACGAAATCCTTGAAGTAAGAGCTGAAATCGACCAGGTAGACATCAAGGGACAGGCAGTACTCTTCCAGTCCGGTATCTACGGCAAGCTCCCTAAGGATATCCCATACAACTTGGCTCTGTCCGTACTGGACGTAGCAGGTGCTCCTGCACAGACTGCAAAGATCTGCCACGCAGGCGACACAGTAGTAATCCTCGGTGGCGGCGGAAAATCCGGTATTCTCTGCTGCTGGCAGGCAAAGAAGCAGGTTGGTGCAAACGGTCACGTTATCTGCGTAGACGGTTTCAGAAAGTCCATCAACCGCGCTATGTCCGTAGGTGTTGCTGATGAATACATCACAGTAAACGCACAGGACGCTGTAGCAGTATACAACGAAATCTACGAAGCAACAGACGGAAAGATGGCTGACGTTGTAATCAACGTAGTAAACATTCCAAACACTGAAATGTCTTCCATCATGGCTTGCAAGAACGACGGTATGGTTTACTTCTTCTCCATGGCTACTTCCTTCACCAAGGCTGCTCTTGGCGCAGAAGGCGTAGGCAAGGACGTAAACATGCTCATCGGAAACGGCTACACCAAGGGCCACGCAGAAGTTGCCCTGAACATCCTCAGAGAAGACCCTGCTATCAAGAACCTCTTCGCTCAGCTCTACGCTTAGTTTGAAAAGGTTTGGAGACGACCGCAGGAATGGATGCGGCGACTCACATTAAAATCGCAAAAGGTTTAAGTTTCTTCATAATATATATAAAAATGCTCTTCCAAACCGGGAGAGTATTTTTATTTTGTGAAAAATGCTTTTTTGTGTAATTTTCTTGGGTTTCGGGGTTTACTGCGGCGCGTCCTTGTGTTAATATCTTATTAATTACGGACCTTTACCCCAAACCGGCCCGTATAAAAATTTAATATCGGAGGAAAATCTCAATGGAAAATTTACTTTACGGGATAGTATGTAACATCAATACATATCTGTCCAACTACATCCTGGTTTTCCTGCTCATTGGCGTAGGTCTTTGGTATTCGATCAAGACCCGCTTTGTTCAGATCCGCTATTTCGGACCTGCCATGAAGAAGGTATTTGGCAGCGTCAATCTCAAAGGCGGCAAGCAGGAATCAGGCATGACCTCATTTCAGGCTCTTTCGGCAGCCATCGCGGCTCAGGTCGGCACCGGTAATATTGTAGGTGCATCCGGAGCAATCCTGACAGGCGGCCCGGGAGCAATCTTTTGGATGTGGATCATTGCTTTCTTTGGCATGGCCACCATCTATGCGGAAGCCACACTGGCCCAGGAGACCCGAATCGTAGAAGAAGACGGTCACATCAAGGGCGGCCCGGTTTATTATATTACCACGGCATTCAAAGGTGCAGGCGGTAAATTCCTGGCAGGATGGTTTGCGATTGCCATCACTTTGGCACTCGGATTTATGGGTTCCATGGTACAGTCCAATTCCATCGGCTCGACCTGCCAGACAGCGTTCGGCGTCCCTTCGTGGGTAGTCGGCATCGTTCTGGTTGTAATTTGCGGTTTTATTTTCATGGGCGGCATTTCAAGACTTGCCGCAGTAGTGGAAAAGATCGTTCCTATAATGGCAGGTATCTTCCTGCTGGGCGCTCTGGCAGTGCTGGTGATCAGAATTCAGTACATTCCGGCCACATTCGGCATGATCTTCAAATATGCTTTCCATCCTGAAGCAATCATCGGCGGCGGATTTGGCGCAGCCATCAAGATTGCGATCTCGCAGGGTGCAAAGCGCGGTCTCTTCTCCAACGAAGCAGGTATGGGTTCCACACCGCATGCACATGCTCTTGCAAATGTTGAGCAGCCGCACGAACAGGCTATTTTGGCTATGGCAGGCGTATTTATCGACACATTCATCGTACTTACAGTGAATGCGCTTGTTATTATTTCCTGCCTCTATACAGAGGACGGACTTTTGGCAAACGGCTATGTGGGT
>CAMPBN010000083.1 GCA_946638265.1 uncultured Bacillota bacterium | reverse complement strand
CATACTGGACCAGCTCCGTCATCTTCTCAGGTGTGGAAAGGATGGAGCCGTAACAGCCCAGGTTTGTACCAACGCCCGAAAGCACCAGCCCCGGCATGTGATATTCCACCTCGTTCACGATATTCATAAGCTCGTCGTGATCCCAGATGCCCTCTCTCAGGTCACCCATCTCAATCATCAGGATGACTTTGTGCTTTTTGCCGTGTTCCTCTGCAGCCCTGTTGAATGCTTTCAGCACATCCAGGTCACTGTGCAGGCTGATATCCGCAGTCTTCACGATGCGGTCTGCTTCGGATGCCATAGGCACGCGGATCAGCATCAAAGGTTTGTCCAGGCCGGCTTTCTTCATCTTCTCCAGCTGAGCGATTCGCGAAGATGCGATTTCCGAAAGATTGCTCGCATCCATCACTCTGGCCACCTCAGGGTCACCCCAGGTCACCTTGTTTACGCCGGCAACTCTGATTCCGAATTTCTTGCATTTTTCTGTTACTGTGTCGATATTGTGTCTGACCTGCGCCAGATTTATCGTTAGTCTAGGATAGTTCATCATTTTCCGTTCCTCCAAACATACTATCCCCATACCCTACACTTTATTATATTCTATTGCAGTCATTTCCGCAATTCTGTAGCGCAGGTTTTTTCCATTTTTGTTTATCATAGACCGAGCGCCGTCGGGCCGGCAAATTGCGTGCGCCGCAGAGCGCGGGTGCCGTCGCGTGTGCTGGCCGATGTGGTGGCAATGTCCAGCGAATCGAACAAGAGTTTTGGCAGCGCAACAGCGCGTCGGCACGCTGTTTGAGGGGTTTATCTCATAAAGAAACCCCGAGTTTTGCCTGCCTTCCAAAACTCGAGAGAAGAGATGTGACAGTGGCCCACTGAGGGGAAAGCCCGCGGGAGGCATCTGCGCTCGAGGCGCGGAACGAGCTCTCGAACGCCCTGATGGCGCCCCTCTTTGCTACAATGTAAAAACCCCCGCAGTCGAAACTGCAGGGATTGAAGATTGGAAACTTAGCTTCCCAAGTATGCTTTTTTAACCTGTTCGGACGCCGCCAGCTCATCGCCGGTGCCACTGAGAGTCACTCTTCCCGTTTCCAGCACATATGCATGGTGTGCAACGGAAAGTGCCATCTGTGCGTTCTGCTCCACCAAGAGGATGGTGGTGCCGGCTTCGTTCAGGCTCTTTATAATATCGAAAATCTGCTCCACCAATATCGGCGCCAGCCCCATGGACGGCTCATCCAGCATCAAAAGTTTCGGATTGCTCATCAGCGCCCTGCCCATGGCCAGCATCTGCTGCTCGCCGCCGGAAAGGGTGCCCGCTACCTGTTTTTCTCGTTCTTTGAGGCGCGGGAACTGATGAAATACCATTTCCAGATTGGAAGGAATCGTGGAGGCATCCGCCGTGAAGGCTCCCATTTCCAGATTTTCGCGCACGCTCATCTGCTGGAAAATCCTGCGGCCTTCAGGTACGTGAGCCAGGCCTTTTTCTACTATCTTGTGTGCCGGCACTTTGGCGATATTTTCGCCGCAAAATTCCACGCTTCCGGTCTTAGAATGAAGGATTCCCGAAACAGTCTGCAAAGTGGTGCTCTTGCCGGCGCCGTTTGCTCCTATCAGCGTAACGATTTCCCCCTCATTTACCTGAAAGGAAACATCACGGATGGCATGAATGGCTCCGTAATAAACATTGATGTTTTCTACATTAAGTATCGTACCCATCTTTTATGCCTCCTTCTTTCTGCCCAGGTACGCTTCGATTACCTGCGGATTGGACTGGATTTCTTCCGGCGTGCCCTTGGCGATGATCTGGCCGAAATTCAGCACTGCAATGCCTTCGCATATTCCCATCACCAGATTCATATCGTGTTCGATGAGCAATATGCAGATTTTGAAAGTATCACGAATCTTGCGGATAGTATCCATCAGATCGCTGGTTTCGGACGGGTTCATGCCCGCTGCCGGCTCGTCCAGCAGGAGCACTTTCGGCCCGGTGGCCAGCGCTCTCAATATCTCCAGCCTTCTCTGCGCGCCATAAGGCAGCGAACCTGCAGGCGCAGAAGCAAAGTCCGCCATATCGAAGATATCCAAAAGCTCCAGCGCCCTGTCGTGCGCTCTCTTCTCGGCTTTATAATAGGAAGGAGTGTGAAAAAGCGCTCCGCCCAGGCCGTAATGAATATCCCTGTGGAGCCCGATCTTTACGTTTTCTTCCACAGTCATCTTGTCGAAAAGCCTGATGTTCTGGAAGGTGCGCGCAATGCCTGCCTGATTTATCTGCACTGTATTCATCCCCGCCGTATCTTTTCCGTCCAGGAAAAAGGTGCCTCTGGTCGGCTGGTAAACCTTGGTGAGGAGATTGAACACCGTGGTTTTGCCTGCGCCGTTTGGCCCGATCAGGCCGGATATTTCGGTAGGCCCCAGCGTGATGGTAAAATCGTTTACCGCGGTAAGACCGCCGAAATCTATGCCAAGCCCCTGAATTTCGAGCACAGGCCGCTGTTCCGCATCGCGCTCCGGCAGAAGCGAATGGCCCTTATAGTCCTTCAGCGGAGCGGCTGCTGTCATTAAAAGCGGTGGTATCATTATTCAGCCCCTCCTTTCTCTTCTGCCCTTTGAGGTCTGTGATATACTTTGGTTTTTGAAAAAACGGCTTTGACCTGTTTGCTGAGGCCGCTTAAGAACATCTTCATCTGCGGGTTGTTTGTAGCCAGCATTACCAGTATCAATACGATGGCGTAGGTCAGCATACGGTAGTCAGAGAACTGCCGGAGCGCCTCAGGCAGGATGGTGAGTACCGCTGCCGAAATGATGCTGCCCGTGATATTTCCGATTCCGCCCAGCACCACGAACACCAGCACCAGGATGGACGTGTTGAAGTTGAACTTCACAGGTGCCACCGTGGAGTAGTTGAGTGCGAAAAGGGCGCCGGACATGCCTGCCAAAATAGCTCCTGTTACAAAAGCAGTCATTTTGAAATTCGTGGCCGAGAGTCCGACAGACTCTGCCGCAATGCGGTTGTCACGCATAGCCATGATGGCGCGTCCGTGCTTGGAATTGACGAGATTCAGCACCACAAACAGTGTGAAGAGCACCAGCAGGAAGCCCGCAAAGAATGTTGAAAGCTTCGTAATGCCGGTGGCGCCCATCGGTCCGTTTAATATCATTGAACCGTTTTCCGAAAGGTGAATCCCTTCCATGGACGTGGCCACCTGCAGGCCTTTTTCGTCCAAACCCACATATATAACATTCAGGACGTTGCGAATGATCTCGCCAAAAGCCAGCGTTACTATAGCCAGATAGTCACCGCGCAGGCGAAGCACCGGAACACCGATGATAACTCCCGCCAGCCCTGCGAAAAGTCCTCCCACCACGATAGCGATGAGGAGCTTCACCCAGAGAAACGGCAAAGACTGAAAGAGAGTGGCGGCGATAACGCCTGTGAATGCACCGACGCTCATAAATCCCGCGTGCCCCAGCGAAAGTTCGCCGGAGATACCTACCACCAGATTCAGCGATACTGCCATTGCTATGTATGCGCATATCGGCACCAGCTGGCCCTGGAGCGAGTTGGATATCATGCCTGCCGAATTCATGGCCGACACCAATATAAATCCTGCTATCACCACTCCGTAGGACCAAAAGGCGCTGCGCCTGTATTGATTTGTGTTTTTCCCCGTAAATTTTGTCAATATGCTCAAAGCGTCCGCCTCCTATACCTTTTCCATTACTTTGCGACCCAAAAGTCCCGTCGGTTTTACCAGCAGCACCACGATCAGCACGCCGAATACGATGGCATCCGACAACTCCGTGGAGATGTAGGCTCTAGCCAGGATTTCGATGATTCCCAGCAGCAGGCCGCCCACCATGGCCCCCGGTATGGAACCGATACCGCCAAATACGGCTGCCGTGAAGGCTTTGATGCCCGGCATGGAACCCGTAGTCGGCATCAGAGTCGGGTAGCTGGAGCAGAGCAGCACGCCCGCTACAGCCGCCAGCGCCGAGCCGATGGCGAAGGTCATGGAAATGGTATGGTCAACATTGATGCCCATGAGGCGCGCAGCATCGTTGTCCTCCGCCACGGCTCTCATGGATTTACCCATCTTGGTTTTTGTAGTGAAGATCTGCAGCCCCACCATGATAAGTATGCAAATGAGTATGGTGAATATGGTCTCCGGCGCAAGGATCAGTCTGCCGCCTGCCAGCTCCAGATTCGGTACACTCGCAAACATGGAAGTGAATACCTTCGGTGCGCTGCCGAATATCAGGAGCGCCGCGTTTTGGAGAAAATATGAGACGCCGATGGCCGTGATGAGCACTGCCAGCGAAGTGGTGCCGCGCAGCGGTTTGTAGGCCAGCTTTTCAATCAGCATGCCCAGCGCCGTGCAGACCACCATGCCCAAAAGCAGTCCCGCCCATACCGGAATGTTCATGTACGTGAAAGTACAGAAAACCACATATCCGCCTATCATAATGACATCGCCGTGGGCAAAATTCAGCATCTTGGCTATGCCGTAAACCATGGTGTATCCCAGGGCTATGATGGCATATACGCTGCCCAGGCTCAGTCCGCCTGTTAAATAAGTTAAAGCCGTCATTGTAAACCTCGATTTATTTTATTTGTCTACGTAGATTCCGCCCTGGATTACGCAAACTACAGGATCCTTGGAAACTTCGCCCTTGGTGGACCAGGTCATTCCCTTACCGGTCAGGCCGTCGAAGGAAGCCTCTTCAGTGAAGTAAGCAACAAATGCCTCGCAGATGTCTGCTGCCGGTGTTTCAGCCGTTACGGCCTTGGCCTGGCAAGCCTCATAGAAAGCGTATACGCAGTCATAAGCGTCTGCTGCGAACTGGTTTGGAGTTTCGCCGTATTTTTCCTGGTAAGTCTTAACGAATGCTGCTACCTTTTCGTCCGTGGACCACGGGTTGAATGGTGTCATGAGCATCAGGCCTTCTGCCAGGTCTGTGTTGAAACCTTCCATAGCCAGGATTCCGTCCATGCCGTCTACTCCGAAGAATACAGGTTTGTAATTCATCTTGTCTGCCTGAGCCAGGATCAGAGATGCCGGAGTGTAGTAGATAGGCATGAATACGAGGTCTGCGCCTGCGCTCTGTGCGCCTGTCAGCTGAACGGAGAAGTCTGCGTTATCGTCTGACGAGAAGGTACCCACATAAACGATGTCTTTGCCTGCGGACTTGAGTTCTGCACTGAATGCATTGTAGATGCCTGTGGAATAAGCATCGGCATTGTTGTAGATCACTGCGATCTTTTCGCCGAGATTTGCCTCTTCCAGATACTTGGCTGCCGTAGTACCCTGGTTAGGGTCTGTGAAGCAGAGCTGGAACATGTTGTCCTTGCCCTTGGTAACGTCTGTGGAAGATGCGGACGGAGTCAGCTCAAACACGCGGTCTCCGAAAGTTTCTGCACTTACTGCCACGCAAGGAGTGGTGGTAACTGTTCCCAGGAGCACCTGAATGCCCCAGTCCTTCAGCTTCTGATAAGCATTAACTGCTTTTTCGGCGTCGTTTTCATCGTCCTGGAAATTCAATTCAAACTGAATGTCGCCGCCCATAGCGTTGATCTCATCTACTGCAATCTGTGCGCCGTGATAAACGGCATTGCCGTAAACTGCTGCGGAACCTGTGAGAGGTCCGATTGCTCCGATCTTGATGGTTGCGCTGCCGGAACCGCTGCCTGCGTCTCCGCCGCCTCCGCACGCTGCCATTGTAAATGCCACTACTCCGG
>CAMPBN010000082.1 GCA_946638265.1 uncultured Bacillota bacterium | reverse complement strand
CACGAACACTTTACAACAAAAAGCGCATCAATACTGCAAGATTTTTCAAAAAATTCTTTTTCGATGCATGTTTTATTATGTCTGCCGCAATGTTTTGCAGCGGAAGCTGCGTCTGAACAGCTCCTATATCATATGCCACCTTCGGCATACCGTAAACGATAGCTGTTGCTTCATCCTGCCCGATGGTGTAGGCGCCGGCATTACGCATCTTAAGCATACCGTCGGCTCCGTCCCTGCCCATACCTGTCAGGATAACGCCTATAAACTTTGTGCAATCCGCATTTTCCGCAATGGATGTAAACATCGCATCCACTGAAGGACAATGGCCGCTCACCTTTTCGCCGTTACGGCTGGTGATGGAATACCCGCTGCCGTTACGCTGAACCTTGAGGTGATGATCGCCCGCTGCGATTATGCATTGGCCCTGACGTATCACATCACCGTCCTGCGCCTCTTTTACAGCAAATTTACAGCTGGAATTCAGTCTGTCCGCAAAAAGCTTGGTAAAGCCCGTCGGCATATGCTGAACCACCACGATACCCGGAATATCCGCAGGAAGCCCTGTCAGCACCGCATAAAGCGCATCCGTTCCTCCCGTGGAAGCTCCGATGGCAATATATTTGTTAGGATCCATGCTGCCGCTCCCACCGGGCAAACCCGAAGTATTGAGAGGCGTCGGTGCAGGTCCTATACCGCCTGCGGATGCAGCAGTCCCCGGCACCTGACCGCTTGCCCTGGTTGTGCCCCCTGGCATCGGCTGACGCACCTTGGCAGTGGCTGCCACTTTTAGTTTTATAATGAGATCTGCCACGAAAGCAGGCATACCGCCATGTTCAGCACTCGGTTTTGTGACAAAGTCCACAGCACCGGCATCCAGTGCATCAAAAACATTTTCAGCTACAGAGCTGACAACCACAATCGGAAGCGGATATTGCGGAAGAACTCTCCGCAAAAACTCTATACCGCTCATCTTAGGCATTTCCACATCCAATGTGATAACATCCGGATGAAGCTCATTGATAAGCTTGGTGGCTGCATACGGATCTTCCGCCGTGCCTATAACTTCGATACCAAAGTCTTTGGACAACTCCCTAGCCAGAGTCTCTCTGAAAAGCAGCGAATCATCTACTATCAGAACTCTTAATTTTCTAAATGCCATACACTTTCAACCCCTCGAATATCCGTTATCTGCACCCCTTTGTAAACTCTTTTAGTTTGCAACCATGGATTCAAGAGTTTCTACTTCCTCATCCTTTAAGAGTTTCTCACAATCGAGAAGCAGCTGAACTTTGTCGTTAACTTTTCCGATGCCTTTGATGTATTTGTTGGTAAATCCGGTCTTGCTCTTTGGAGCATCTGCGATATCGTCGTCTCCAATGTTGAGAACTTCATCCACGAAGTCTACGATAAGACCCACCTGAATGTCATTGATGTCGATTACGATGATACATGTTCTCTCGTTGTACTCGATTTCTTCCTTGCCGAACTTGAGTCTGACATCGATAACAGGAATAACCTTTCCGCGAAGATTGATGATACCTTTGATATACTGTGGTACTTCAGGAATAACTGTAATCGCCTGAATACCGATAATCTCAATCACATATCTGATTTCGATACCATAAGTTTCTCCGTCGAGGGAGAATGTAAGGAATTTTCCCGCTTGGGTATCTTCCTCAACTACTACATTGTTGTCATACAATTCTGCCATGCTAATCTCCTTTCTCATCAAGATAGTAAGCCATACTACCTTGTTGCCATTATATCAAATAATGGACAGGGGTTTCAAGAGAAATTTCTGAAATATTTGAAATATTTGTTACAGCTCTTTAATTTCTTTACCCAGTGACTGCACTTTCATAACGTTGGTGGCAAGGTCGAAAAATACCGTGCGACCATAATTAAGACCTGTGTCTTCTGCGATAATAGGCACTTTCAATTGTTTCAGCACTTCCTTAACATAGGCGACATTTCTTTGCCCTATGTTTCCCATAGAACCGCCGACAGAGGACTGAAACATATTGGCTCCGCCTGCAATCTTGGCGGTGAAATTTTCCGGCTTCGCGCCGAGTTTGACAAGTTGCTTGTACATATCGAGGATTGCGGTGTCTGCAAACTTCATCCTGTTCAGCTCTCCGCAGTCTTTGAATTCCTTGGAGTATGGCAACATGATGTGGGACAGACCCCCGATATTGCTGACTTTGTCTCTTAAGCATATTCCGACGCACGATCCGAGAGCGTAGGTTACAAATACCTCGTCCTTTTTGGTCGATGCTTTCCAATCGGAGATGCCAACTACGATTGCTTCACTCATACTTCAATACCCAGTCTTCTCATAATAGTATCAACAGTTTCGCTTCCCGCAAATAAAGACATACTGCTGTTGATATTCTTGTCCTGACCGATAAAGCCCTCTTCGATGAAAAGTACATTATCACTGAGAGCACCGAATTCTGCGATAGGAATCGAAAGGATTGCTCCCACCATATCGATGGCCAGGTAAGGTACGGATATGTTAAGCCCGAGACCTGTCAACGTTGCGATTGAATTAATATATGCCGCGCCCATTATATTTCCAATCTCCTGAAGAGCAGAAAGTTTCATCTCTTCAAATTCCGGAGAACCCGGTTCGTACATTCCGCCTGTAAGCATAGAAACAATATCATTTGCACTTTCAATTTCTACGATAAACAAAAGCATACCACGTATGTCTTTTGAAGCTTCGTCGCCTTCAAGCCCTTCGAAGCTGAGCAAAACTCCTGCTGCCAGATGCTCTGCTCCACCGAATGATTTTACAGCGTCGTCAAAACTAGTAATTCTGACGTTTGGAACTGCCATATCCACCTTTTCATTCAATAATGAAGAAAGTGATGTCGCAGCATTTCCTGCTCCGATGTTTCCCAGTTCGCGCAAAACGTCAATCTCAAGTTCAGTATAAGCGCTTTTTGCTTTTTCCATTAAAATCACCTCTCTTGTAATACCAAGCTAGCTGTGCCGCGGCGAGCCTTTGACTCTCACACATGCCCTTGTCAATGCTGACAAGACGTCGGTTTCATATTGTTTCCTGTACATGTTTAGTTGCATATATTGCTTCCCCGCATCGGTAGTCACATATTTTTGCGGTAAGTGGTTCAGCGTCAATGCCAAGACATCTGCTTTGCAAAGCTTGCAGTCGCAAACATTAAGCTTTCTCATCACATCTGTCATTAATTCGGAAGCAAGAAGCTCCGATAAATTAACTATTTGAACATCCGTGTCCCTTTCCACAGGCGGAGTCTCCTTGTGCTGCAAGGCAGGGCCTTCCGCTGTGAGCTCTCTGCTATGGGTAGGGGCAGGAGCATCAAAACTTGGTTCAGGCTCCGGTTCGCGGACCGGGGCGGGTGCCAGTGCCGGGGCAGCTGCCTGCTCCCTGATCTCGGCGGTAAATTCTCTTTTGAGTTCTTCCCGAAGCTCTGCTTTCAGCCTCTCTTTTTCTTCCTCGTCGAATAAAACGGAAGATGGTGCAGGTTCTGCACGGCTTTCGGGCTCTTCATATATATCTGCTTCAGCCGGTGCCGGTACTTCCGGTTCTTCAAAAGCGCCAGTTTCTTCGAAAACGCCCGCTTCGACTTCGGCTTCGGCTTCTGTTTCTTCTCTTGCAGGATCTTCATGGTCGCCGGATTTAGTAATCAGTCTGAGCACCTGCTCGGTTTTGTTACTTTTTCTTGGCATTGACCTTCATCCCCCTCTGCGCGATAATTTCATCCACAAGCTGTCTGTAGTCTTTGGTGGCATTGGATTTTGGGGAATATTCATATATGCTTATCCCATGTGCCGGAGCTTCGGCAACAGCCACAGACTGCCTGATTTTGGTCTTGAATATCTTGGTATTCATCTCTGTGCCCACCATGCGGGCCATCTCCTCAACATCTCTGGTCAAAACTCTGCGACCGTCATATTTGTTGAGAAGAATACCGAGAACTTCAATATTCGGATTGAACACTCCCTTTACCAGGTTCACTGTTTCTGCCAGCTGCGAAATACCCATCAGCGACAGGATTTCCGGTACCATCGGAATGATGAGAAAATCCGTTGCCACATACGCATTCACTGTCAGGATGTTCAGTGCCGGCGGAGTATCTATTATGATGTAGTCGTAATCGTCTTTAATGGGAGCAATCCCCTTTTTCAGGAGGAACTCACGACCGAAGTCGCTGAATTCCAGCTCTGCCTTTGACAAAAGGATATTTGCCGGAATTACGTCCACTCCGTTGTGGCTCTGCACTACGCGACGGATATTAGCCGTGCCCTTCATCAGTTCATAAACCGTAAGAGCATTTTCATTTTCCACTCCCAGGCAAAATCCCAGATTTCCCTGAGGGTCCAAATCTATGGCCAGGACCTTGTAGCCTTTTTCCTGCAGCCCGCTGACCAGCGCACTTGCCGTGGAAGTTTTCCCAACACCGCCCTTTTGATTAGTGATTGCTATAATTTTTGCCATTGTGTTTTCCTTCCTGTTTTAGCGGTCTTCTCTGGATTCTTGATTCTGTCTGTTTATCATTTCGAGCCTGAATACATGCTCGCACAGCATTCTGTTCTTGGCTTCGCTGTTGCAATGAAACTTGCAGCCGTAGGAATATTTGTACGGCAGGCCTTCATAGCTGCGATTCCGACGGATCTTTCGCAAGACTTCCGCCTCAATGACGAAATCCTGTCTGATCATCGCCAATTGGATCAGCAGCCTCTGGTGCTTGAAATACGGGCGGTTGCTCAAAAAACCTATTCCGCCCATGCTCAGGTTCACCAGCTGTATGTCATCCTCAAGCCTCATAAAATGCTTGTGGTGGATGCCTGTACCGTGAACCTCCAAAATGCATTCCTTGGCGTTGGTTGGCACCTTCAATGCTTCGCGTCTGTCCATCTTCTGGGAAGCGCCCAGAATCTCCAGGTTTACCTGCTTTTCGGTGGACAGTGTCACTCTGGCCTTGAAAGGCACCAGGCCGTCTGTCATATATGCCACGCAATCGACCTCGAATTGGTGGGGCAGCAGCATAAATCCGCTGCCTTTGAGAATCATGCGCCCCGCATCGATAACTATCTCGGATGCGGAAACCACGACTCTGCCGCCGGGGCCCATCACGTCTATCTTTTTAAAACCGCCTCTGCGCTTTGCCATCTTACTCCTACCTGTTTTATCTCCTAAAGCGGACTGTTGAGGATTTCTCCGTCATTCCAATAAATCTTGCAATGGTCGAGCGATTCGGTAGTGAATTGATATCTTTCCTCACCGAACGAAATACGTGCGCCGTAATAAATCTTGCCCTTGCATTCCACGCTGCCTGCATATTCGTAAGACCATTTATTCTTGACTTCCTGAATCTTACGGCCCGTTTCTTCGATCTGTCTGGCCATAAGAGCCAGCTTTTTGTCTATCTCCTTGACCTTGATCATGATCGGATCGTCATCGTCAAGCATCGGTTGGAAAGTCTTACGTCTTTCGGTCTTCAGCTTTTCGGAATTCTTGACCAGGTTTTCCTTTTCCACCATGAGAGATGTCAGCTCATCCTGGACACCTGTTTCGATACCGATAATCTTGATATTGGTGATTCTTTCATTTTCATTTCCCAGAGTCTTTACCACCAGATCGCCTTTGATGTTGATGGTGCCGCCTACCAGGATGCCTTTGCCGGAGTTGGAAAGGTTGATGTCTCCCTGGCATGTGATGTCCGAATCGATGATGGACTCTGCCAGAATGTCGCCTTCAACTTCCACCT
>CAMPBN010000081.1 GCA_946638265.1 uncultured Bacillota bacterium | reverse complement strand
CCGTGCCGGCGCGCAGACTCCTTTCTCATCCATCAACTACGGAACAGACACTTCCCCTGAAGGAAGACTGGTTACCGAGATGGTGCTGCTGGCACAGGAAGCAGGCCTCGGCCACGGCGAAACACCGATTTTCCCGATCCACATTTTCAAGGTAAAAGAGGGCGTTTCCTACAATCCGGAAGACCCTAACTACGATATGTTCAAGCTGGCGCTGCGTGTATCCGCAAAGAGACTGTTCCCTAACTTCTCATTCCTGGATGCACCGTACAACGCACAGTACTACAAAGAAGGAAACCCGGATACCGAAGTGGCATACATGGGCTGCCGTACCAGAGTAATCGGAAACGTGTACGACCCAAGTCGCGAAGTGGTGGGCGGAAGAGGAAATCTTTCCTTCACTTCCATCAACCTGCCGCGTATCGCCATCAAAGCCAACGGCAATCTGGAATTCTTCTTCGAGGAACTGGACCGCAAGATCGATCTTTGCATCGACCAGCTCTCCGAAAGATTCAAGATCCAGTGCTCCAAGAAAGTTAAGAACTTCCCGTTCCTGATGGGACAGGGCGTATGGATAGATTCGGACAAGCTCGGTCCTGACGACACTGTGGAAGAAGTTATCAAGCATGGTACCCTGACAGTAGGCTTCATCGGCCTTGCAGAATGTCTGAAGGATCTGACAGGAAAACATCATGGTGAATCCAAGGAAGCACAGTCTCTGGGACTTGAAATCGTAGGATATATGCGCAAGCGTATGGACGAAGAGGCCAGAAAGACGCACCTCAACTGGTCGCTGATTGCAACACCTGCAGAGGGTCTTTCCGGAAGATTTGTTCGTATGGACAAGCAGAAGTTCGGAGTGATCGAAGGCGTAACAGACAAGGATTATTACACCAATTCCTTCCATATTCCTGTATCATTCCCAATCAGCGCATTTGACAAGATCAGGCTGGAAGCTCCGTACCACGCTCTCACCAACGGCGGACACATCTCTTATGTTGAGCTGGACGGCGATCCGCTGAAAAACCTCGATGCATTTGAGCAGGTAGTAAGATGCATGAAGGAAAACGGCGTGGGATACGGTTCCATCAACCACCCTGTAGACAGAGACCCTGTCTGCGGCTACACAGGCATCATCGAAAACGAATGCCCTTGCTGCGGACGTACCGAGACCGGCGAAGCTGACGGCTTTGAGAGAATCAGACGTATCACGGGATATCTGGTGGGTGACATGAGCAAATGGAATGATGCAAAGCGTTCCGAAGAAGAGGACAGAGTAAGCCACGGCGTGACTGAAACTCTGGAAACTATATAATATAACAGAGGCGCTATATGTCAGAGAGTATAGATAATGAAAAAACTACTTTAAGTGTTCACGAAAATCCCGGCGAGCTTCGGCTCGCCGGAGTTATTCGTGAGTCGATAGTGGACGGCCCGGGGCTGAGATTTGCGATTTTCTGTCAGGGCTGCCCTCACGGATGCGAAGGATGCCACAATCCCGAGACTCACGACTTTGAAGGCGGATTTGATTGCACCATAGACAGAGTCCTGGATGCGGTGGACAAAAATCCGCTGTTGGCCGGAGTGACATTTTCCGGGGGCGAGCCGATGTGCCAGGCGGAAGGTTTTTACCACCTGGGCATTGAGCTCAAAAAAAGAGGCCTCAACCTGATGTGCTACAGTGGCTGGACATATGAAGAGCTGCTGGAAAAAGCAAAGGATGAGCCTTATGTCGGAAAGCTCCTGTATATCCTCGACTATCTGGTGGACGGCAGATTTATTCTTGCCGAAAGAGACCTTTCGCTTACCTTTAGAGGCAGCAGAAATCAGAGGTTTATCGACCTGAACAAGACCCGCGAGGCAGGGGAAGTGGTCCTAGCAGAATAATGATTCCAAAAAATAGCAAGGAATTTCAAAAAATGCTTGTCATAGCGGGCATAGCTGTGTTATAATGTCAAATGTTCGGTGCGAATGCCTGCGAGGCAGCGCACTATGATCACTGAATATTGTTAATTAAGATTACAATATACCACGAAATTTTGAAGGAGGTGCGGTAAGATGTCAAGAAAATGCGAGATTTGCGGTAAGGGACAGGTTTCCGGAAACAACGTTTCCCATTCCAACAGACACACCAGAAGAAAGTGGAATGCTAACATCCAGACTGTAAGAGTACAGGAAGAAAATGGATCCGTTAGAAAAGCTAATGTATGCACAAGATGCATCAGATCCGGAAAAGTAAACCGTGCCATCTAATTTTAGATAAACGCATTTAAGGCCCGCATTGACGGGTCTTTTATTTTACCTTAAAATAGATTTGGAAGCGGCGCATACCGCTTTAGGCTATGTAACATCCCGGGAGGCTGACATGTTCAAAATTGAAAACGAGCTGGGAAAACTGAATATCGAAAAAAATGCAGTGGGCAGGATTGTCAGCGAAAGCATTTCACTCTACGACGGAGAAGTCTTCCTGACGAATAAAAAAGGGAAGCCGCTCAAATTGGAAAATTCTTCAGGAATGCTGGATCATTCTCCTGATATGGAGATTTTTGTCAAGGATGGAGTACTGAACATAGAATTTTACATATTGCTCAAATTCGGCAACAGTATCAAAGAAACGACAGGCAGGATTTTCGACAACATCAGTTCAGACGTAAATGCCATTCTGGGCATAGACAATATAAAGATGAAGATAACAGTCACAGGCATGTATATCAAGGATATTAAAAATATTGCCAAAAGGAGCATAGAGGTATTGCGATGAATCCGGAAGACAGCGTAAAAAATCTGAAAGGCGTGGGCGAAAAAAAGGCTGAGCTGCTTGCAAAGCTGGGCATATTTTCGGTCAAAGACCTGCTTTCATACTATCCGCGCACATATCAGGACCGTGGAAACTGCAAGCGGATTTGCGACCTTGCACCCGGTGAGGAGGCTCTTTGTGCGGGCACTGTCATGCAGATGAAGCTGACGGGGAAAAATTTCAGAAAGCCTACACTGAGGCTGCTGGTGAATGACGGAAGTGGCAATATGGAGGTCATTTTTTTTAACGGAAAATGGCTCCAAAAAAGTTTTAATATAGGCGACATTTGCACCTTCTTCGGAAAGGCTGAGTTTTCTTACGGCAAAATCACAATGCTCCATCCGGAGTATTCCAAAGGCGCGGCGGAGGATGAGGGGATTCTTCCGATATATCCTCTGACATCCGGCCTTCGCCAGTCTGACCTTCGCAAATGGATAAAATCAGTTTTGGCAGAGTGCGCAGGCGATACGGAATTTTTCCCGAGAGAGATCATTGAAAAATACAGGCTTTGCCCGAGAGACTATGCTCTTGCCAACATCCATTTTCCAAAGGACAGGCAAAAATACAAGGAAGCGGCATATAGATTGGCTTTCGAAGAGCTTTTTCTCCTTCAGACAGGTTTGCTTTTTCTGAAAAACGGAGCGAGAACCGAAAAGGGTATCGCCTTTAAGAAAGAGCCTGTCGAGGAAGAATTTATCGAAGGGCTGCCATTTACTCCGACGGGTGCACAGAAGAGAGCGATAGAAGAAATTGCGAGGGATATGGAAAAAGAATTGGCCATGAACAGGCTCCTGCAGGGAGACGTGGGTTCAGGCAAGACAGTCGTGGCGCAGACAGCTCTTTTCAAAGCCGTAAAAAACGGATATCAGGGCGTATTGATGGCGCCGACCGAAATCCTGGCCAAGCAGCATTTCGAAGACTTTAGGAAAGCATTCGAGCCATATGGTATGAAGATAGGCTTTCTTGGCGGCAACATGCCGGCAAAGCAGAAAAAAGAAACGCTGGAAGACTTGGAAAGCGGAGAAATCGATATCGCGATAGGCACCCATGCGCTCATCCAGGACAGCGTCAGCTTCAAAAATCTCGGCCTTGTTATCACGGATGAGCAGCACAGATTCGGAGTGGAGCAGCGCAAAAAGCTGGGCAGCAAGGGCGAAGCGCCTGACATGCTGGTAATGACGGCTACGCCTATTCCAAGGACTCTGGCGGTGATACTCTACGGGGACCTCGACATCTCCATAATAGACGAGCTGCCGCCGGGCAGACAGGCTGTTAAGACCACTGCGCTGAAAGCCAAAGAACGAAAAAAAGCATATGATTTTATGGCGGGAGAAATCCAAAAAGGCAGGCAATGTTATATAGTGGCACCCCTCATCGAAGACTCTGAGAGCATAGAAGCCAGCTCTGCCCAAACCCTTTTTGAGGATCTCAAGGAAGAATATCCGGATATCCGATTTGCACTTCTCCACGGCGATATGAAACAGGCGCAAAAAGATGAAATCATGGAAGACTTCTTTACAGGCAGCACAGACGTGCTGGTTTCCACGGTGGTCATCGAAGTGGGCATCAATGTGCCAAATGCCACGCTTATGATAATTGAAAACAGCGAGCGCTTCGGTCTGGCACAGCTCCACCAGCTGCGTGGCAGAGTGGGCAGAGGAAAGCACCAATCCTATTGCATGCTTATCCTGGGAAACGAAGGCGAAATCGCCGAAAAACGGGCAGAGATAATGTGCGCATCCACTGACGGATTTTATATATCGGAAGAAGACCTCAAGCTTCGCGGACCGGGCGAAATCTTCGGAACGCGCCAGCACGGCCTGCCGGATCTCAAAGTGGCAGATCTGGCCAAACATACCAAGCTGCTGGCTGTCACACAGGGAGCCGTGAAGGAACTTCTGGAGGAAGACAGGACTCTTTCAAAGCCGGAAAACGCCGGCATAAAGACACGCATAGCCGGACTTTTCGGCAAGGGATTAATCCTTTAAGCAAAGAGACATATAGATATCATACGGAGGTTAGTTTTGAGAATAGTAGCAGGAGATTTTAAGGGGAGAAGGCTTTTCATGCCGGAGGGCAGGGATGTACGTCCCACAACCGAAAAGGTCAAGGAAGCTATATTTTCCATGATACAATTTGAAGTGCCGGATGCGGTTTTTGCGGATATTTTTTCAGGCACGGGCAGTATGGGACTGGAAGCGCTCTCACGAGGAGCTGAAAAATGCTATTTCTGCGACAAAAGCCCGGCCAGTCTGGCGCTGATCCGGCAAAATATCGAGCTTTGCAGGGCGGAGGAGTGGAGCGAGGTGATGGCAGGCGACTACACCAAAACTATTCCGGGGCTGCCGGAAAAAGCCGATATCATATTCTTGGACCCGCCATACAAAAAAGAACTTTTGCCCGAGTGTTTCAGGCTGATCCGCGAGTACGACAGGCTCTCGGAAGACGGCATCATAGTGGCTGAACATGGCGAAAGAGAGACACTTCCGGAGGTTTTTGAGGGCTACACGAAAATCAAAGAAAAACAATATGGGAGCATAGTTGTCTCTGTTTTCACCCCGTGACAAAGATTAAACATGAACCCTACATCCGGGGTTTTTCTATACGGATATTTTCGGATAGGGCGCTCTTTTGTATTGAAAATTTTTATAAAATCTGATAAAATATACACGATTCTTTTGGAGGAAATGCAGTAATGAGCAAGAAAGCACTTTTTGCCGGATCTTTCGATCCTCTCACAAGCGGACATCTGGACCTTATCAAAAGGTCAGCCGGATTGTGCGAACATCTGGTGGTGGGGGTAGTTGCAAACCCTGGTAAAAACCCGCTGTTTTCTCTGGAAGAGCGAAAAGCCATGATAGAAGAAGTGACCAAAGATATACCCAATGTGTCTGTGGACAGCTTCTCGGGGCTTTTGGCGGACTATGTGAACGCAAACGGCACAAAGGGCGCCTATGTCATGTATTTC
>CAMPBN010000080.1 GCA_946638265.1 uncultured Bacillota bacterium | reverse complement strand
TGCTACAGTGAATTTGGAGATGGAGAGCTTTTTCGAGGCAGCCAAGGATGCGGATGTTGTTATCTATAACAGCACTATCGGGGGCGAAGTGAAGAATATGAAAGAGCTTTTGGCCAAGAGCACATTGCTTGGTGAATTCAAAGCCGTGAAAAACGGTGAAGTGTGGTGTACCGACCAGAATATGTATCAGGAAACCACACGTCTTGGCGAGATGATACAAAGCTTCCGAAAGGTATTTACGGGAGAGGCTGCGGATGCGGATGAACTTCCGTATCTTTATAGATTAAAATAATTATATGTGAAAGAGCTGCCGCAAAGCCTTTGCGACAGCTTGCGCATTTTTTGGAATGAAGCAAAATATTTACTTAATTTGCTGATTTTACAATTTTATCCAAAGAGAGGAAGCAGGATGGGAAACAGTCAAAACCTGCCGGCAAACGGGACAGAAAATTTAAGATTTGGAAATACCGCCAGATTTACGGCAGTCATGGTGATTTTCTGCGTGCTTTTTTTGGCGGGGATTATCTTGAATATCAATATAGGCTCTGTCAGTATCGGAACGGGAGATATATTTTCCATGCTCTGGAAAGGCTGTAAATACGGTATTGCCAATATTTTTACGGGCGGAGCATATTCGGAAAAGCTGTCCGATTTGATGCGGGCTTCCACTGAAAATCAGATTATATTCAGCATCCGCCTGCCGAGGATGATTTTGGCGGCAATACTGGGCGGTGCGCTTTCGGTTTCAGGATATCTTTTGCAGGTATTTTTCAGAAATCCGATAGCAGGACCGTTTGTACTGGGTATTTCCTCGGGTGCAAAGATGGTGGTGGGCATCACCATGATATTCCTGGCGCCTGTCATCGGAAGCCTTTCGTCGATTTCCATCATACTGGCTGCATTTTTGGGCTCGCTCCTGATCACTTCGGTGGTGCTGGTCTTTGCCAAAAATGTGCGAAGCATGTCCATGCTGCTGGTGATAGGCATTATGGTGGGTTATATCTGCAGTGCGGTGACGGATTTTTGCATCAATTTTGCAAACGACCACGACGTGGTAAACCTGAAAAACTGGTCCATGGGATCTTTTTCCGGTGCCAATTGGGGCTATGTGGAGGCTGCGCTTCTTATGTGCATTCCGGGAGTGATCATGGCACTTCTCCTTTCAAAGCCGATTTCGGCATACGCTCTCGGAGAAGGCTATGCCCGCAGCATGGGTATTAAGATCAAGCCTTTCAGAGTGATACTCATTTTGCTTTCGAGCCTGCTTTCTTCCTGCGTGACTGCGCTGGCGGGACCAATCTCTTTTGTGGGAATCGCAGTGCCTCATATAGCAAGGAGCCTCTTGAAATCTTCCAAGCCTTTGTTTGTGATACCGGCGACCTTTGTAAGCGGCGCGGTCTTTTGCATGTTCTGCGACCTGATAGCCAGAACGGTTTTTGCGCCGACGGAGCTTACCATCGGCACTGTCACTTCCATATTCGGAGCACCGATTGTTATCTATATGATGATCAAACGCCGCAGCGGCAGGGAGGATTAGCATGAATATATATTTTAAGGCAGAAGACCTGGCCGTGGGATATAACGGAAATGCGCTGATCAGCGACATAAATATTGAGCTTGAGCAGGGGAAAATCCTTACGATGATTGGACCAAACGGTGCAGGAAAATCCACGATATTAAAATCTGTCACAGGCCAGCTGGAGCTGGTTGGCGGAACTGTTTTTCTCGAAAACATGAAACTTGGCGATATCAATCCGAAGACTCTGGCGCAGAATATGGCAGTGGTGCTGACAGAGCGCATTCGCCCGGAGCTGATGACCTGCGCGGAGCTGGTGGCTATGGGCAGATACCCGTATACCAATATGTTCGGCAAATTGACTGCGGAAGACGAAGAAGCGGTGAGGGAGGCATTGGAACGGGTGCACGGTATGTCGCTCAAAGACAGGGATTTTATGACGCTTTCGGACGGGCAGAAACAGAGAATCATGCTGGCCAGAGCCATATGCCAGGAACCGAAAGTGCTAATTCTGGATGAGCCTACAGCATATCTGGATATCAGATACAAGGTGGAACTTTTGGAAATCTTAAAAGAATTGGCAAACAGCCGGGGTACCACCATCATCATGTCACTTCACGAAATCGAGCTGGCGCTCAAGGTTTCGGATTATATCATGTGCGTAAACGGCGATAAGATTGCGGCATACGGTACGCCGGAAGAAGTAATGGCGAAAACAAGCATTGCAAAGCTCTACGATATGGATCAGGCGGCCTTTGAAAAATGGTTCCCGCATTTGATGCATTAGCGATGTGAAATTTTTACGGAGAATTTTTATGAAAAACAGTATTCCACGAATTTTGATAGGCGGTACAAACAGCGGCTGCGGTAAAACCACGATCACCTGTGCCATATTACAGGCGCTGAAAAACCGCGGAATGAAGGTGGGAGCCTTCAAATGCGGGCCGGACTATATCGATCCGATGTTTCACAGCCGCATTATAGGGGCTAAGTCCGGGAATCTTGACCTTTATTTTCTGGACGAAAATACAGCCCGCTATATTCTGGCAGAAGAAGCAGCGGATTGCGATATCAGCATCATCGAAGGCGTCATGGGATATTATGACGGACTTGGTATAAAAAGCAGTCGTTGCAGCACATATGAGGTGGCGCAGGTTACGGCAACTCCTGCGGTTTTGACAGTGAATGCAAAGGGCGCATCTCTTTCGGTGCTGGCAGCCATCAAAGGATTTTTGGATTTTGAAAAAGAAAGCGGCATCTGCGGAGTGATATTAAATAATTGTACCCAATCCACATATAATGTTTTGAAGGATGCGATTAATGAATATTTTGGCGGTAAAGTGCGGCCTTTGGGCTTTTTGCCGTATCTTCCGGATTGCAGTATTAAGAGCAGACATCTGGGGCTGGTGATAGCAGACGAAATCATCGCTTTCAAGAGTGTCATGCGTGAACTTGCTGAGGCTGCAGAAAAATATATAGATTTGGACGGGCTTTTGCAGCTGGCGCAGAATGCGGAAAAACTTGACTTTGAACCTGTTTCGGTAAAGCCTTTTGAAGAAAAGGTCAGGATAGGCGTGGCGAAGGACGAGGCGTTTTGCTTTTATTACGAAGACAGCCTGAGACTTCTCGAAAAACTGGGGGCAGAGATAATATATTTCAGCCCGATTTCGGACGAAAAGCTGCCGGAGGGTCTTAACGGGCTCTACCTGGGTGGCGGATACCCGGAGCTTTATCAGAAAGCGCTTTCGGAAAATAAAAGTATGCTGAAATCCGTAAAGGATGCCGTAAAAGGCGGACTTCCCACTATAGCCGAGTGCGGCGGGTTTATGTATCTCCTTGAAAATATAGAAGGGGCAGCTTTGGCGGGCGTACTGCCGGGAGGCTGCGAGAATAGCGGGAAACTGGTGAGGTTTGGCTATGTAACCCTGATTGCGGAAAAGGACAATATGCTCTGCAAAAAAGGCGAAAGCATCAGAGCTCACGAATTTCACTACTATGATGCGGATTTTCCGGGAGAAGATTTTACGGCGAAAAAAGAAAACGGCAGGGAGTGGAAAGCGGCAGTCGCCACGGATACTCTCTACGCCGGTTACCCTCATTTCCATTTTTATTCAAATCCGGATTTTGCAATTAATTTTTACAGGGCGTGCCTGAAGGAGAAAAAATGTTTGAAATAGTAAAACCTATGGACATCGAAAAAAGAAGCTTCGAGATTATCACGGAAATCCTGGGAGACCGGAAATTCCCGCAGGAGCAGGAATCAATCGTAAAGCGCGTGATCCACACGACGGCTGATTTTGATTATGCAGACAATCTGGTATTTTCAGAAGGAGTGGTGGAAAAAATCCTGGAAGCCTTGAAAGAGGGCTGCGATATAGTAACGGATACGCAGATGGCAAAATCGGGTATTAACAAAAATATTCTGGGAAAGCTGGGAGGAGAAGTGCATTGCTTTATGTCGGACGGGGACGTGGCGGAAGAGGCCAAGGCTCGCGGAATCACCAGAGCTACAGTCTCCATGGAAAAGGCGGCGACGCTCACAAAACCATGCATCTTTGCAATCGGAAATGCACCGACAGCACTGATAGCGCTCGATGAACTGATGAAAGCGGGAAAACTGAATCCGGTGGCTATCATAGGCGTACCTGTGGGATTTGTGAATGTGGTGGAAAGTAAGGAACTTATCATAGGTTCCGGCGCGCCGCATATCATAGCACGCGGAAGAAAGGGCGGAAGCAATGTGGCGGCTGCCATCTGCAATGCGCTGCTTTATAAGATCACAAGATAATTTTGAAAAAGACAGCCTTTATGGCTTGATAAAGAATATATGGAAGAATATGTAGTAAAAGACGGCAAAAAAATGAAGCTGGGATATACCACCGGTACCTGTGCCGCTGCGGCTGCAAAGGCTGCGGCATATATGCTTCTCACGGGCCGCAGAAAAGAAAAAATCGGTATTTTGACGCCCAAAGGAATAGGACTTGAGCTTGCCATCGAAAATATCAAAATTGGGCAGAATGCGGTTTCATGCGCTGTCAGAAAGGATGCGGGGGACGATCCGGATATCACAAACGGCGCCTTGGTGCAGGCAAAGGTGATGCGTGAGGCGGAGCACGGAATTCGCATAGACGGAGGAAAAGGCGTGGGCAGAGTGACCAAAAAAGGGCTGGATCAGCCTGTTGGAGCAGCTGCCATCAATTCAGTGCCGCGAAAGATGATAAAAGAAAATCTGGAGGAGGTCTGTGAAGCGGCAGCTTATGAAGGGGGGCTCCTTGTGGAAATATCCGTCCCCGAAGGGGAGAGCCTGGCGAAAAAAACCTTCAACCCAAGGCTGGGAATCGAAGGAGGCATATCCATTATCGGGACCAGCGGGATAGTGGAGCCGATGAGCGAGCAGGCTCTGGTGGATACCATCAGGGTGGAGCTTCGCCAAAGGCGTGAAAACGGTGCGGAATATGCATTCCTTACTCCGGGAAATTACGGCTCGGATTTTATCAGATTCGGAATGGAGCTGGATCCGAAATGGGCAGTGATGACTTCAAATTTTATAGGAGATTCGCTGGATATTTGCCGCGAGCTTGGATTTAAAGGGGCGCTCTTGGTGGGACATATCGGAAAGCTGGTGAAAATTGCGGGAGGAATGATGAATACGCATTCAAAGTATGGCGATTGCAGGCTGGATATCATGGCAGCCCATGCAGGTGCAGCAGGGCTTAGCAAAGAAAAAATCGGTGAAATGCTTAACTGCGCCACCTGCGATGACGGGCTGAGAATATTGAAAGAAGAAGGGCTTTGTGAGGAAACTCTTGAGAGGATTGCAGAGCGGATAGAATTTATCATGGACCATCGAATTTTTTCGGAAATGCAGGTGGGAGCCATCATGTTTTCAAAGGAATACGGCTTTTTGGCCGGAACGAAGGCTTCGGATGAACTACTTAAAAAAATCGTAGCGGAGCAGAAGGAAAAGGAGGACTAAAATGGTACATTTTGTGGGAGCCGGCAGCGGTGCAACGGACCTGATCACGGTCAGAGGAGCAAAGCTTCTTTCCGAAGCGGATGTGATCATATATGCTGGATCTTTGGTAAATCCGGAGCTTCTTTCATATGCGGGATCCTCCTGCGAGATTCATAACAGCGCAACCATGACGCTGGAACAGGTGGTCGGGGTAATTCGTGAAGCCGAGAAAGCAGGGAAAACCACGGTGCGGCTTCATACGGGCGATTCGAGCATATACGGAGCGGTACGCGAGCAGT
>CAMPBN010000079.1 GCA_946638265.1 uncultured Bacillota bacterium | reverse complement strand
TCAGAGATATCACGCCTATTCCACACAACGGTTGCAGACCGCCAAAGAGAAGAAGAGTCTGATTGAAAGGAGGAGGAATAAAAAATGGCAAGATATACAGATGCTAGCTGCAGATTATGCAGAAGAGAATGTCAGAAGCTTTTCCTCAAGGGCGAAAGATGCTATTCTTCAAAGTGCGCTCTTGAAAAGAGAAATTACGCTCCCGGTCAGCACGGTCAGAGCAGAAAGAAGTCTTCTGAATACGGATTACAGCTGCGTGAAAAGCAGAAGTGCAAGAGATTTTACGGACTGCAGGAAACTCAGTTCAGAAATCTTTTCGATAAGGCTGAAAGAAAGAAGGGAATCACAGGTGAAAACCTCCTGATTCTTCTGGAAACAAGACTGGACAACGTAGTATTCAGACTTGGCTTTGCTTCTTCCAGAAAAGAAGCAAGACAGCTGGTAACACACGGCCACTTCACAGTAAACGGCAAGAAGGTAGACATCCCTTCCTATACCGTAAAGGCCGGCGATGTTATCAAGGTTAAGGAAAAGAGCACAAATTCCCCTAAGTTCAAGGAAATCAAGGACATGACAATCAGCGTACCTAACTGGGTAACAGTTGATGTTGAAAAACTTGAAGGAAAAGTAGTGACACTGCCAACCAGAGCAGACATCGATACTCCGGTTGCAGAACACCTGATCGTCGAACTGTACTCAAAATAATTTCTTAGGCTAACCGGCTAATGAGATATTTTGAGAGTTAAATAGGAGGTTTTTTACATGTTAGAATTCGAAAAACCCAGAATTGAGTGTATCTACTCCGAGGAAGATCCAAACTATGGAAAATTCATAGTAGAGCCTCTTGAGAGAGGATACGGCACAACACTTGGTAATGCGATGAGAAGAATTCTTCTTTCATCCCTGCCGGGCGCTGCTGCAACATCAATTAAAATCGACGGGATTCTTCACGAATTTTCAACGATTCCGGGCGTTAAGGAAGATGTAACCGAGATTATATTGAACTTAAAACAGCTCGCTGTAAGGCTTAATGTAGAAAGCACAAAGAGAGTCTTAATAGATGAAGTGGGACCTAAAGAGGTTACCGCTGCAGATATCAAGGGCGACGAAGATATGGAGATTTTCAATCCGGATCTTCACATCGCAACACTTGAGGAAGGCGCAACACTGACGATGGAAATCAACCTGGCCAAGGGCAGAGGCTATGCAGTCGCTGACCAGAACAAGGATGAGAACACGCCAATCGCAGTCATTCCTGTAGACTCAATTTTCACCCCTGTAAAGAGAGTGAATTACACTATCGAGAGAACAAGAGTAGGTCAGATCACTGACTACGACAGACTGGTACTCGAAATCTGGACTGATGGTTCCATCAGACCGGACGAAGGCGTAGCCATCGGTGCCAAGATTATGGAAGAGCATCTCGATCTCTTCATCGGACTTTCTGAAGAGGCGCAGAATCCAATTATGACTGCACCAAAGCAGGATCCGGAAAGCGAGATCAAGAGCATGACCATCGAAGAACTGGAACTTTCCGTTCGTTCGTTCAACTGCCTCAAGCGTGCAGGCATCAATACCGTTATCGAACTCACTCAGAAGTCCGAAGACGATATGATGAAGGTGCGCAACCTGGGCAAAAAGTCCCTCGACGAAGTAATCAACAAGCTCAGAGAACTGGGCCTCTCCCTCAGGGAAAGCGAAGAATAGTTTTATGAAAGGAGATAAGTGCAATGCCAGGATATAGAAAATTAGGCAGACCTTCCGCTCATAGAAAATCCATGCTCAGAAACCTGGTTACTGACCTTCTGAGAGAAGGCAGAATCCAGACTACTGACTGCAGAGCGAAGGAAGCAAGAAGAGAAGCTGAAAAGCTCATCACACTTGCAAAGCGCGGTGACCTTCACGCAAAGAGACAGGTCATGGCTTATGTATATGACGAAGACGTAGCTAAGAAGCTGTTTGATGAAATAGCTCCAAAGTACGCAGAAAGACATGGTGGATACACCAGAATCCTTAAGCTGGGACCAAGACAGGGAGATTGCGCAGAAGCAGTATTCCTCGAGCTGGTTTAATAGTTTAACGAGCCTGCCGGCCTTTTGATAAGGCCGGCTTTTTTTATTTGGCAAATATTCATAAGTGTGTTATTATAAAGTCGGAGTTTTGTCCCATAAAATGAAAGAATTACAGGGCGTACTATGGTTAAAGATGCTTTAAGATTTAACAAGGTTGACAAAGACGATGTTGAGATGCTGGTGAAGGCGTACGAAAGAGTGCTTTCCGAATCAGGCATTCAGATTTGGATAAAAGATAAGGATATACGTTACATCTATGCCAACGATATGATGAAGATCGCAGACGGCATAGGCAATGTGGACGTGGTGGGTAAAAAAGACGAAGAACTTTATGACAAGTACCGCTATACCATGTTTACATCACTGGATAAGGAAGTTATCAAATCCAAGGATACCGTGGCTTCCACATACATCCTGCCAAGCGGCAGTTTTGAAGAAGTAACGAAAATTCCTATCTGCAACGATGACGAGGAAGTTATCGCAGTCCTGGGTTATGCCAAGGACGTTACGGCAGAGAGATTGCTGGCCGAGCACACCAGACGCACATCTGAAGCGGAGCTGAAATTCCGCAAGATATTTGACAGTGTACCTATCGGTCTGGCTATTTTTGAATACAGAAGAGGCACACCGGTGCTTATGAACAGCCAGTGTGAGAACATCATCAAGATGTCAAGGGAAAAGCTGAAGCAATTCAGCTGGCAAAACTGCATAGCAGACCCTGCTGTCAGACAGGAAATCAATGACAAAATTGAAGAAATTGCCGCAGGAAACATCGAAAGTTTCGAGGCTGAGGGGGAAGTCATCCGCGGAGATGGCAAATCCGCCAGGATCAAACTGGTGCTTTCGGACTTTTCCGTCGGAGATTCAACAAAGAAGAGCTTCCTATGCGCCATCTGGGATGTTACCAATGAACGCATCATGACGGAGAAGCTTGAAAAAATCAGCTCCACCGATGGACTTACGGGGCTTCATTCCCGCTCGTGGTTTATCAGATTTCTCGAGGATCCGAATGCCAAGCCTGAATATCCGTTTACGGTGCTTCTCGGAGATATCAACGGCCTCAAGATTTGCAACGATGCATTCGGGCATTTCGAAGGCGACAAGCTGATTAGGGCAGGAGCTGCGGCATTCCGGCAGGCTGCTGACCGCAATCCGAAATCTTATGCGGTGCGCCTGGGCGGCGACGAATTTTTGGCTATTCTTTACGGTGTCGGAGAAGATGAACTGGAGCAGCTTGAAAGTGATGTGAAAAAATGGGTTTCGGAAAAGAGCCCTGATCATATGGAATATTCCATTTCCTTGGGGTCAACCTTTGTAAAGGAGGGGGCATTTCCGGATCTTGAGTCTGCCATCATGTCTGCAGAAAGCAAGATGTATGCGAAGAAACTGCACGAAAGCTGGGATTTGGGCGACAAGCTGGTGGAAAAGGCTACAAAACTTTTGAAAGCAGACCCGCTGGAAAACAGCCACATGCAGAATGTTTCATATTATACCAAACTGCTTTGCGAAAAGCTTAATATGGTGCCGGAGGCTCAGGCTGCTGTTGCGGATGCGGCCAGACTTCATGACATAGGTATCAGCCTTTCCAACGGTTTGAGAGAATTCCCGGGAGCGCCTATTCATATGGATACTCCTGTGGGAAATAATATCATAAGAAAGCACAGCGAAATCGGCTACAGGCTTTTGAAATTTTCAAAGACATATTCATATATGGCAGATTTTGTACTTTGCCATCATGAAAGAGTGGATGGAGGAGGATTCCCGGCGGGACTCAGAGACCGTGACATTCCGCTGGAGTCCAGAATCATTGCCGTGGCGGATGCCTACGATGTGATGACCAATCCGAGATTTGAGTTCCGTTATTCGGAAGAAAAGGCCATCGAAGCTCTTCGTGAAAAGGAAGGCCATCGATTGGATAAAGAATTGACGGAAATATTTATAAATCAGGTTCTGAAAGCGGGCAAAACTCTTCAGGAAAGTGCTTCGGAACAGCCCGGAGGATGGACAAAATTTAAGTAGGGGAATTATTTATGAACGATAATGGCAATAGTGGAAATAAGGAAATAGAAAGAAATTATTGCGACATGTCGGCAGAACAGAAGGTCGAAGTACTTGAAATGATTTTGAACAAGATTCCGTTCGAAATCTGGTACAAAGACGTTATGGGCAAGTATGTATTTGTGAACAAAGCTTTTGCGGATGGCGTGGAAAAGACGCAGGAAGAGTGCATGGGCCAGCTGGACTATGAACTTTTCGGGGATGCCATGGCTGTGAAATACCGTCAGGCAGACTGGGAATTTCTCTTCGGTGAGGAGAAGGGCGCCATGCAGTTTAACAACATCGATGGGCATCAGTCGTTGGAATTCAAGGAGTCTGCAACGGATGCGGAGGGCGCCTACCGGGGCATAGTGGGCTGCGACATCGCTTCCAGGATCAGGGATCTTTACGAATATTTTATCCGTGACAATACTTCTATCTTCCGCATAGTTTTTGACAGGAGCCCGTTTGGAATGGCCATTTATCAGCATGGGGAGAGCGTTCCTCACATGGTAAATAACAGATTTTGCGAGATTCTGGGGCTTTCGGAATTTACTGCGCTCAATACGGATTGGCGTATTTATACGCATCCTGACGATATAGAAGCCAATGAGGCGCCACTGGGTGATTTCAGAACGGGTCTGCGCCAATCTTTTACTATGGGAAAAAGATTTATCAGACCAAGCGGTGAGATCGTCTGGACCAAGATGACCGTGATGAAGCTGCGGCTTACGGATGGCGGAGAATTCAGCCTTTGCATCCTTGATGAAAGAGAACCTCACGAGATCGAGGGAAGCGACCAAATCAAAAAAGAGGATTATTACTATGAGTAATGGCTTTGAAAAAAGCACAACTGAAAATATTATTGAAGCCACCCACCTTTCTTTCATGTATGACGATGATGAGAATGGTGGGCGCTCATTTGCCATTGACGATATCAGCTTTTCCGTGAAGAGGGGGAGCTTTACGGCCATTATTGGCAGAAACGGCTCGGGAAAATCCACGCTGGCAAAGAACCTCAATGCTTTGCTCTTCCCTACCGGCGGAACATTGCTGGTAAACGGTTTTGATACCCTGAGGGAAGAACAGGTGTGGGATGTGCGCCGCTCGGCTGCCATGGTCTTTCAGAATCCTGACAACCAGCTGGTGTCCACTATCGTAGAGGATGATGTGGCTTTCGGACCGGAAAATCTGGGCTTACCGCCTGCGGAGATTCGCACCAGGGTAGACGAGGCTTTGCGTGATGTGGGGATGTATGAATTTCGCAGAAAGGCTCCGCATCTTTTGTCCGGCGGGCAGAAGCAGAGGATAGCCATTGCCGGGGCCATCGCCATGAAACCGGAATGCATCATTTTTGACGAATCCACGGCTATGCTGGATCCGAAAGGGCGAAAAGAAATCCTTCGCATTGCGCACAGACTGAACGACGAAGGCATTACCATCATCCTGATCACGCACTTCATGGAGGAGGCGGCCACAGCAGACCACGTGATCATCATGGACAGGAGCCATATAGCTTTTGAGGGGACGCCGAGTGAAGTATTCTCACGGAGCGAGGAACTGAAGGCCATAGACCTGGATATTCCAATGGCTGTCGAGCTGGCGGATGCGCTCAGAGCCGGAGGATTGCCGGTGCCGCAGGAGATAGTGACGGACGAGGCGCTGGGAGCGTGGCTCGCGAAGACGCTGGGGT
>CAMPBN010000078.1 GCA_946638265.1 uncultured Bacillota bacterium | reverse complement strand
GATCGTGGCAGGCATCAACTGGGCTACGGCATATGAATATTCATATAACGGCAAGGCTCTTGGAACAGTCAAGGCACAGGAAGATGTTCTGGAAATCCTCGACATCGTCAGCCACCAGCTGTCCAAGGAACACAACGCCGAAATTTTTATTGACAAAGAAGAAGACATCAAATTCCGCAAAGTCTGGAGCTTTTTCAGCGAGACGGATGACCAGGATGAAGTGCTGCGCAAACTGACCTACATGCAGGATATGTCCGTAATCGGATATTCCATCAGAGTGGAGGGGCGCAACATTGGAATCGTTGAATCTGAAGCAGCCGCCAAGGCCATTCTCAGCGAAGTGAAGGAAATCTACGCTCCGCAGAGCGCAGGCATCGAATACGAGGATGTGGATTTTGCCGAAAACATCGAAATCGTACCTGTTGAGACAAAGCTGGGAAGATTGCTGTCACATGACGATGCGATTTACAAGATTCTCACCGGCTCGGAAGAGCAAAAGGTACATATCGTGCAGGCGGGAGAGACATTCTCCAGTATAGCCCAGATGTATGGACTTTCGCAGGCCAACCTGCAGGCTTCCAACCCTACCGTAACGCCAAACAGACTGTCCATCGGCCAGGAGATCATCCTGACGCAGGCAGTGCCGCTTTTGACGGTACAGACGGTGGAAATCGCTACTTATGTTGAATACATTCCATATACTACAATATACGAAGACGATGCGTCCATGTACCAGGGCGAGACCAGCACCAAGCGTGTGGGCGTCAACGGTGAAAACTCAGTAACGGCCAAGATTGTACGAAACAACGGTATCGAAGTGGCCAAGCTGGTGCTCTATACATCCGTGACGAAAAATCCTGTGGATGCAATCGTAAAACGCGGAACGAAAGCTCTGCCGCCAAAGAAGGGAACCGGGCGTTACATCTATCCGGTAACGGGCTATCGTCTCACTTCCAAGTTTGGCCAGAGATGGGGCAGAATGCACAACGGTGTCGACCTGGCTTGCCCGACAGGAACCAAGATAAGAGCTGCAGACGGCGGAACGGTCAAGTTTGCCGGCTACTCCGGTTCCTATGGCTATGTGGTCAAGATCGATCACGGCGGCGGATACACCACAGTATACGCACATTGCTCCAAGATATTTGTAAAAGCCGGGCAGTCGGTATATCAGGGCCAGCATATTGCAAATGTAGGCTCCACAGGCCGAAGCACCGGACCGCATTGCCACTTTGAGGTTCAGTATCTGGGAACTCCAAAGAATCCGCTTAATTACCTGTAGAGACGACTAGATATTTCAGGAGGAAACATGAGCAAGAAGATTTTGATAGTGGAAGACGAAAAATCTATTTCCGATATTATTAAATTCAACCTGGAAAAAGAAGGCTACGAAACCCTCACCGCGTATGACGGTGAGGAGGGGCTTTCCATGGCGCTGGGCGACAAGCCGGATCTGGTGCTGCTGGATGTGATGCTGCCAAAGATGGACGGTTTTGCCGTTTGCAAAAAGATACGTGAAACCAGCCTGGTACCGGTGATTATGGTTACCGCCAAGGAAGAAGAAATCGACAAAGTATTGGGGCTGGAGCTGGGTGCAGACGATTATATCACCAAGCCTTTCAGCATGCGCGAGCTGATGGCCCGCATCAAGGCCAATATCAGACGCACGGATTTTGCAGATCTGGCCAAGGACAATCCTTCCGATGTTCAGGAATTCGGCAATCTCGAAATCGACATGAACCGCTTTGAAGTGCGCAAAAACGGCACACCGCTTGAATTGACCCAAAGAGAGTTTGAACTTCTCAAATATCTGGCAGTGGCAGAAGGCCGAGTTTTTTCCAGAGAGCAGCTTTTGGAAGAAGTCTGGGGATATGAATATTACGGAGACATCCGCACTGTGGACGTGACTGTCAGAAGACTCCGTGAAAAACTGGAGGATGATTCCTCCGATCCGAAATATATCATGACAAAGCGTGGGATAGGTTACTATTTCAGGAGGCCGTAACGATGAAAATGACACTACCCGGGCGCAGCGTCAGATGGAAACTTGTTATGGTCTATGTGCTGCTGGTATTTATCGCCATTACCGTAATCGGCGTGTTTCTGATCAGCCAGCTGGAAGGATATTATACCAATTCCATCCGGAAGAACATAACGAATACAGTAAACGAAGGAGCATTAACTTCTTCGTTTTCTACCTATGAAAACCTGGAAAGCCACCGGGACGAAATCGGTGAAAATATCAAGGGCTGGGGCGTAACACTCAACCAAGAGATTTATGTGGTGGATGATACCTTTGAAATCATCGCATCCACGACAGAGACCAGAGTAAAAAGCGCCCTGGAAGTGCTGGACTGCGATGCTATTTTGCAGGCGCTGACGGGCGAACCGTCAGAATCCTTCAGCAGCATCACTTCGGGAAACCAGAAGATCAGTGTGCTCAACGAAGTTTTTCCTCTCATCAACGAAGAGGGCAAGGCTCTGGGCGTTTTGTACGTCCGCGCAGACATGAGTTCCGTGGAGGATTCCGTAACCGAGGCCGGTTATATTTTCATCCGTTCCATGATACTCGCGCTGGTGATTACCGTAGTGCTGGGATTTCTCATCGCCAAGAGCATCACAGAGCCAATCAAGGACGTAACGGCCAAGGCCGAGCAGATGTCCGAAGGCGATTTCTCCCAGGAGGTAGTTATCAAATCGGATGACGAGATCGGGCAGCTGGCAGGGATGTTCAACATCCTGAGGATTAGGCTGAATGACGCACTTTCCAGAATCGAAAGTGAAAAAAACAAGCTGGAAGCCGTGCTTCGGCACATGGCGGACGCTTTGATAGCAGTCGATCTGGAAGGAAATATCATACATGTAAACCAGGCGGCCATGAGCCTGCTGGGTATATCCGAGGCGTTCTTTAACGATGCGGGCGAGCTGCCGTCATACGACACGCTCATTTCCGGCATCAACAAGGACCTTTGCCTGGAAAAGATCAAGAAAAACTGCGAAGAAGGCGCCGTTGACGATGTTTTCGAATACGGCGGCAGAGCTTTTGCGGTAAGATATGACAAATACAAAGACGAAAACGGTGGGGACATCGGCATTCTGATGATAATTCAGGATATTTCCGAGAGGCAAAAGCTGGAGAAAATGCAGATGGACTTTGTGGCGAATGTATCCCACGAGTTGAAGACGCCGCTGACTACTATCAAGAGCTATACCGAAACCATGCTGGACCAGAATGTGGACGACCCGGAGATACAAAAGCAGTTTTTGGGGATTATCGACACGGAAGCAGATCGCATGGCCAGATTGGTAAAGGAGCTGTTGCAGCTTTCACGTATGGAAAACAACCAGGAAAACTGGAGCATGAAAGAGATAAATCTGGCGCTCCTGGTGAAAACAGCGGTGCAGAAGATGGAACTGACTGCAGGCTCGAAAAGCCAGCAGATGAATGTGCTCTTTCATAAGGATGACAATCTGCCGGTGGTGGCAGACAGAGACAAGATGGAACAGGTTATCCTCAATATCCTTTCCAACGCCATCAAATATACGCCGGATGGCGGCAGAATAGACGTGGACGCATTCCGCAAGGGCAATACCGTGAAAGTGATAATTTCCGACAGCGGCATAGGAATTCCGGAAGAAGAGATTTCCCGTGTATTTGAGAGATTTTTCCGTGTGGACAAAGCCAGAAGCCGGGCCATGGGCGGTACGGGGTTAGGTCTTTCCATAACCAAGCAAATCGTGGAGGAACATGGCGGTGAAATCGGCATTGAGAGCAAGGAAGGCCAGGGTACCAGAGTGACTGTCAGCCTGCCTGTAGCACCGTCTGCGCTCAGAGGAGTGCCGCTGGAAGATTAAAAAGAGGCAAAATATGTTTAAAAGAAAACCCAGCCGAAGCCGGGAATTCAAGCGGGCCAACCAGGTTATAGATATCGAGGAGGAACGCAGAATTCGCCGTGAAAAGCGGGAACAGAGAAAAATTGAAGAAGAGGAAAAACGGCGCCTGGAAGAGGAGCGGCGGGTTTCTCCGAGAAAGCGCAAAAAGCGGAGAAAGAGAGCTTTGCTGTATTTCGTTTCACTTTTGCTGGTGGCGGGAGTTTTGGTGTTTTCCGCATGGGATATAATCACTTTGAAGATGGAAGAAGCGGATCAGAAGGCCAGAAACAAGTATCTTACCCGCCAGAGAGACAGCTTGCAAAATGAGCTGGACAGCGTCCAGGATCCGGAGTATGTGAAACAGCAGGCCAGAGAGCAGCTGAAGCTGATCATGCCGGGTGAGACGCTCTATATCCTGCCTCGCAAGGATGCTGAAGAAACCAGCGAAGGCGCGGTGGAAGAGCCATGAAAATAAAAGAAATAATCGTAGTGGAGGGTCGGGACGACACAGCATCCATCAATAGGGCAGTGGAGGCTCAGACCATTGAAACACATGGCTTTGGCATCAGCCGGAGCACATGGGAGCTTATTGCCAAAGCATATGAAGATCCGGGCATCATAATATTCACGGATCCGGACTTTGCGGGCAATAAAATCCGACAGAGAATAAAAGAAAAATTCCCTGATGCGAAGGAGGCTTTTCTCGCCAGGGAAGATGCCACCAAAGCCGGCGATATAGGCATCGAAAATGCAGTGCCGGAAGCGGTCCGGGAAGCTCTTTCCAAAGCACATTGCACGTTGCGTGAAGGTGAAGTCAGGACATTTTCAAAAGCAGACCTGGTGGCTGCGGGCCTGACGGGCCGGGAAGATTCCATGAAAAGAAGAGAAGAAGTGGGAAAAATCCTTGGCATCGGAGGAGGCAACGGTGGAGCTTTCCTGAAAAAGCTCAATTCATTCGGTATAACAAAAGAGGAATTTTATGAAGCTGTACACGCCACAGACAATAAATGAAATAAAGAAAAAATATGATTTCTCGCTGTCCAAAAGCCTGGGGCAGAATTTCCTGACGGATAAGGGGATCATCGATGAAATCATAGAAGCTGCAGAGATAGGCGAAGACAGTCTGGTTATCGAAATCGGGCCCGGCATAGGAGTGCTTACCGCAGAGGCGGCAGCGCTGGCGGCAAAAGTCGTGGCTGTTGAAATCGACAAAAATCTGATTCCGATTTTGAGTGAAACTCTGGCGGAATTCAGTAATGTCAAAGTAGTAAATAAAGATATACTCAAAACCGATCTGGGTGAGATCATCCGTGAAGCAAAAGCCGAAGCTGAAGCAGATGGAAAAGAGCTTAAGGATGTGAAAATACTGGGAAATCTGCCATATTACATCACAACGCCCATCATAATGAAGATATTGGAAGACGGCATCCCTGCGGAAAGCATCACTATCATGATGCAAAAGGAAGTGGCAGACAGAATCAAATCCGGACCGGGAAAGAAGACTTACGGCGCGCTTTCGGTGGCTGTGCAGTACTACTGCGAGGTCAGCTCCGTGGTCAATGTTCCAAGGTCGGTTTTTGTGCCGCCTCCAAATGTGGATTCCGCGGTGCTCAAGCTGAAAATCCGGGAGGAAAAACCGGTTTCGCTCATCAGCGAAAAAATGTTTTTTGAGACAGTTAAGGGTGGTTTTGGTCAAAGGCGAAAAACACTTGGAAATTCTCTGGCAGGGGTATTGAGAATGGAAAAGCAGGACGCGGTGGATGCACTGAACGCAGCCGGCATCGATCCGGGCCGCAGAGCCGAAACCCTGGACATAAATGAATTTGCGGCTCTTGCCAATGAGCTTGCCAAAAGTAGAGGTTAGAGAAAGATGAATAAGTTAAAACAGATTTTTAATAGGGATTTACGAATAGTGCTGGGATTGAATGTGGTTTTGGCACTGATTCTGACATTTGTGATTGAATCCATGGCCAGACAGTCTG
>CAMPBN010000077.1 GCA_946638265.1 uncultured Bacillota bacterium | reverse complement strand
AATAAAGCGATAAAGAGTTAAAGCAAGAAAACGCAAAAGTTAAAGAAAAGGAGGGAAGCTTATGGCCGGCAATATGCAGGATATTAAGCGGCGCATACGCAGTGTCAGCTCCACGGAGCACATTACAAGCGCTATGAAGCTGGTGTCTGCAGCTAAGCTGCGAAGAGCGAAAAATGTTTTCGACGAAAGCAACAAATATTTCAGAGCCATTACTTCCACCATCGAGGATATTTTCAGGACGGCGGAGGAGCTGCCTTCTCTGTATGTCAGCCCGGAGAACGCAAAGGACAAAAAAGCCTATATTTTCATCACCGGAAACAAAGGCCTTTGCGGAGCTTACAATTCCAATGTTATTAAGGAAATGGAGGCGAGACTGGCAGCTGACGAAGGAGAAAACCTGATTTTTGCTATCGGCTCCAAAGGCAGAGACTATTTTGCCAGAAGAGGTTATGAAATCAGGCGAGAATGCACCATTCCGTCCGAGACCATCCGCATGAAGGATATGGCTCCTATCGTGGATGAAATTTTCGACCTGTATGATGCGGGTGAAATCAACTCCGTGCAGCTGGTATACACTGCTTTCAAGAACAATCTGGAGCAGGAAGTCAAAACCGTGCAGATTCTCCCGATCGAGGCTGCAGCTGCAAGCGAGGAGGACGAATACAAGCCTGACGTCGAATATGAACCTTCCCCTCTTGAAGTGTTCAATTATCTGATACCAAAGTATGTATCGGTGCAGGTTTACAGCGCAGTGGTGGAATCCGCCACCTGCGAGCACGCGGCACGCCGCATGGCCATGGAAAATGCTACGGACAATGCCAGGGATATGCTTGGCAGACTGTCTCTCTTCTACAACAGAGCACGCCAGGCCGCTATTACCAACGAAATCATCGAAGTGGTTTCGGGTTCCGAAGCATTAGAATAAGGAGGTAAACTCACTTGAAACAAGGAAGAGGCATTATAAATCAAATAATAGGCCCTGTTATCGACATAAAATTTGAGCCGGATGAACTTCCGGAACTTCTCAATGCCATCACCATCAAGCGTGATGAGACCGAGATGGTGGCAGAAGTGGCGCAGCATATAGGCGACGATATCGTCCGCTGCATCGCACTTTCTTCCACGGACGGTCTTCGCAGGGGCATGGAAGCTATAGATACGGGCGCACCTATTTCGGTGCCTGTCGGCAAAGAAGTTTTGGGAAGACTTTTCAATGTGCTGGGGCAGCCTATCGACGATAAGGGCCCGGTCAATGCGGAAAAGAAATCTTCCATACACAGAGAAGCTCCGACCTTTGAACAGCAGGATACCACAGCCCAGATCTTCGAAACGGGCATCAAGGTTATCGACCTGATCGCGCCTTATACGCGTGGCGGAAAGGTAGGCCTTTTCGGAGGTGCAGGCGTAGGCAAGACAGTGCTTATCCAGGAGCTGATCAGTAATATCGCGAAAGAACACGGCGGTATCTCGGTATTCGCCGGAGTAGGAGAGCGTACCAGAGAAGGTAACGACCTCTACTATGAAATGATAGAATCGGGCGTAATCGAGAAGACTGCAATGGTATTCGGTCAGATGAACGAACCACCTGGAGCACGTATGCGTGTGGCTTTGACGGGCCTCACCATGGCGGAGTATTTCAGAGACGAGGAAAAGCAGGACGTACTCCTGTTCATCGACAATATTTTCAGATTTACACAGGCAGGCTCCGAGGTTTCGGCCCTGCTCGGACGTGTGCCTTCCGCGGTAGGTTATCAGCCGACGCTGGCTACTGAAATGGGTGCTTTGCAGGAGAGAATCACGTCCACCAAAGACGGTTCCATCACTTCCGTTCAGGCTATTTACGTGCCTGCGGACGACCTGACGGACCCGGCTCCGGCCACAACATTTGCCCATTTGGATGCCACCACGGTACTCAGCCGTGCCATCACGGAACTTGGTATCTACCCGGCAGTTGATCCGCTGGAGTCCACTTCCAGAATCATGGACCCTCACATTATCGGTGAGGAGCATTACAATACGGCAAGAGCTGTGCAGCAGGTGCTGCAAAAATACAAGGAGCTCCAGGACATCATTGCCATCCTGGGTATGGACGAGCTTTCGGACGAAGACAAGCTGACCGTATCCAGAGCCAGAAAAATCCAGAGATTCTTCTCACAGCCGTTCAGCGTAGCGTCCCAGTTTACGGGAAGAGAGGGTAAATACCTGCCGCTGAAGGAGACTGTAAGAGGTTTCCGCGAGATTCTGGAAGGCAAGCACGATCAGATTCCTGAATCCATGTTCCTCTTTGCCGGCGGCATTGATGAAGTAGTAGAAAGGTACAATCAGGCAAATGGCTAATACTATTGACCTTGAGGTGATCACACCTTCCAAAACTTTTTATAAGGGACCGGTGAATATTGTGATCTGCAATACCGCTGCCGGGGAGGAAGGATTTATGGCCAACCATGCGTGGGCCTGCAAAATCCTGGTGCCCGGAAAGCTCTGGATCAGGGAGCAGGCAGGGGGCGATTTTCGCTGCGCCGTAATTTCCGGTGGTTTTGTGGATGTGAAGGACACCATCCATCTCTTTGCTGACAGTGCGGAATGGGTGGAGGACATCGATCTGGAAAGAGCCGAGGCGGCAAAAGAAAGAGCCGAGGCTGTCCTCAAAAATCCGGACGGGGCGGCCACACCGGATGCGCTGAACAAGGCCGAGATTCATCTGGCCAGAGCCAAGGCGCGCATCAAAGGCGCAAAGGACGGAGCGGTCCGCAAATAAAATAGGATATATCATGAAGATATATTATATATTATGTGGTTTTATTAAATTATCTTACGAGTAAGATAAAGGAGGAAAAAAATGTTTAATCAGTATGCGTATGGACTGGGAAGCAAGAAGTCCTGTATCAGAGAACTGTTCCAGTACGGACTGGAACAGGCAAAAAAAGTCGGCAGAGAAAATGTGTTTGACTACAGTCTTGGAAATCCAAGCATCCCTGCTCCGAAAAAAGTAAACGAAACTGCAAAATACATTCTGGACCACGAAGATCCGCTTCTGGTTCACGGCTATTCCGCAGCTCCGGGCTTTGAAGAGGTAAGAGAAGCCATTGCGAAAGAACTCACCGAAAGAATGGGAATGGACATCAAGAGTTCCAACATTTTCTGCACCTGCGGAGCAGCACCTGCCCTGATCACTATTTTCAAGGCACTTTGCGTAGAAGAAGGTAAGAGCAAGGTTCTGGGAATTGCGCCTTTCTTCCCTGAATACAGACCTTTCTCCGAAGGCGCCGGCATGAAGTACGACTATGTAGAGGCTGATACCACCAGCTTCCAGATCAATCTTCCGGCATTGGAAAAGAAAATTGATGCTGACACTCAGTGCGTTATCATTAATACACCGAACAACCCATCAGGCGTTGTTTTCAGCAGAGCAACCCTGGAAAAGGTAGCTGACATCCTGACCCGCAAGAGCAAAGAAGTTGGCCATCCTATCTATCTGGTAGCCGACGAACCTTACAGAGAACTGGTTTACGGCGGCGTGGAAGTGCCTTGGGTTCCTTCCATCTACAAGGACACCATCGTGGCTTACTCTTATTCCAAGAGCCTGTCACTGCCGGGTGAACGTATCGGCTATATCTGCGTTCCTGACTGCGTTACAGACTCCAAGGACGTTATGTCTGCAGTAGCCGGCGCAGCAAGAATCATCGGACATGTATGTCCGCCTACACTCCTTCAGAGAGTGGTGGCACAGTGCACACACGAGAGACCTGACCTGGGAGCTTATGAAGAAAACAGAAAGATCCTCATGGAAGGACTCAAGAAGATCGGATATGAATTTGCACAGCCTGACGGAGCATTCTATCTCTTCGTTAAGGCACCGGGCGGAGATGGTGTGGCCTTCTCCGAGAAGTGCAAAAAGTACAATCTTTTGGTTGTTCCGTCCGACGATTTCGGTGTAAAGGGTTACTTCAGACTTTCTTATTGCGTATCCAAGGAGACTGTTGTAAATTCCATGCAGGCATTTGAAAAGGCTTTCAACGAATAGCCAAATCCAGCGGTTTTCGGGGGGTTCTGCGCTGCGTTTGCGGCGGCAGAGCCCCTGTTAAATTTATGTCAAAAAATGCAATTTAATCCCATAAAAAGTTAATTGCAAACTTTATCCTAATTTTAGGGTTTTTACAGCAAACTAGTGATATTTTATACAGGAAACTTTTGCAAAGTTGAACGGGTTTTGCAATTTTTTAGATAATTATGTAAATTTATTATTCCAAAACCGTTTTAATTGTGGTTTAATAAATGTGGTGGGTTTTACTTTAGTCAGGTAACACCTATCAGTGTTAAAACATCCTTATATATGTGGTAATATATGTGGATGCGGACTTATCATTTTTTATTCCGGAGGTGTAAATTATGGATAAAGGTAAGTTTGGCAGTAACTTTGGATTCCTGATGGCATCCATCGGTTCTGCAGTCGGACTGGGTAATATCTGGTCCTTCCCGTACAAGATGGGTATCGGCGGCGGATTCGCATTCCTGCTGGTATATCTCATCTTAGCAATTTTTGTAGGTTATCCTCTGATGATCGGTGAAATCGCACTCGGTCGTAAGACAGGAAAAGCAGCAATCGAAGCATTTGAGACATGCGACAGAAGATTTAAGATTGCCGGTATCTTCGATACCATCGTTCCTTTCCTGCTGATCTGCTTCTACGTAACATTCGGTGGTTACGTAATGAAGTACATGGTTGCCAACTTTGGCGATCTTATCGGCGCAGGTTTTGGTTTTAACGGTGCAAATGCCGGAGAAGCCTTTGGCGGCTTTATCGGCGGCGGCGCTGAACCAATGGTTTACACTTATCTCTTCATCGCGCTGACTCTCCTCATCGTAATGATGGGCGTTGGCGGCGGTATCGAGAAGTTCTGCTCATGGGCAATGCCTGCACTCTTCATAATGCTGCTGGTAGTTGTAGTAAGAAGCTGCACACTTCCTGGCGCAGGCGAAGGTCTTGCATTCCTGTTCAAGCCAAGCTTTGAGGCCTTCAAGGGCACAGGCTGGTGCAGGGTTCTCGGTATGGCAGGTTCACAGATGTTCTTCTCACTGTCCCTGGCTTCCGGTTGCCTGATTGCTTACGGTTCATACCTGGGCAAGGAAAACAACCTCGAAAAGAACGCAGTTATCGTTCCTGTATGTGATACTCTCGTAGCTGTCCTCGCAGGTATGGCTGTAATGCCTGCAGTATTCGCTTACGGCATGGAGCCGGCCGGCGGCCCTGGACTTCTGTTCGTAACTCTGCAGACTGTATTCCAGGATATGGCCGGTGGTGCAATCTTCGGATTTGTATTCTACCTGCTGGTATTCTTTGCAGCTCTGACCTCCTCCATCGGTATGATGGAAGGCGCTATCTCCGCAATGGAAGATGCAGGCGCACGCAAGGGCTCCAGTCACAAGAGAAGCTTCTACGTTTGGATCATCACAATCGTTGCAATTGCCGGCGGTACACTGGTAACATGGGACGCTCTGGGCGGTTCCGGTTCTCCTTATCCGTTCGGACTTACTTGCTGGCTTGACTTCTTCGACCTCGGTGCAGAAGGTATCCTGATGCCTCTTGGCGGACTCCTGATGGCTATCATGTTCGGATGGACTCGCAGACACTACATCGACGACGAAGTAGAGCTGAACGGCAATACATTCAAGTCCAAGGGCTTTGTAGATTTCTGCTTCAGATGGGTAGGACCGATCTTCATGATCCTTCTCCTCATCGTACAGCTGAACTCCTTCTTCAAGTTCACTACACTGTTCTAATATAGGCTATAGATCAGAGAACATCGGCTTTAGCTTATCACTGACAAACGAGCGGCAGGCGAAAGCCTGCCGCTTTTTTACGGGTACGAGTGCCGTGCCGCGGCTTTACTGCGAGCAGG
>CAMPBN010000076.1 GCA_946638265.1 uncultured Bacillota bacterium | reverse complement strand
GGTGCAGTGGCCAATGTAGTGCTGGACCCGCTTCTGATCTTCGGCCTCGGACCTTTCCCGAAACTGGGCATTCTGGGCGCTGCCATCGCTACAGTACTGGGACAGGCTGTATCGTGCTGCTTTGATATCTTTTTCCTGACCACTCACAACGAGCATTTTCAAATAAAACTTCACGGTTTCAAATTTGAAGGCTGCATCATAAAGGATATCTACGAAGTGGCATTTTCAGCCATCGTAATGCAATCCATAACATCCGTTATGATCTTCTTCTTAAACGCTATTCTGGTGCAGGCTTCTGAAACTGCAGTAGCTGTACTGGGCGCATATTTCAAGTTCCAGAGCTTTATCTTCATGCCGGTGTTCGGCCTGAATCAGGGCGCTATGCCTATTATCGGCTACAATTTCGGCGCAAGGAAGCGTAAGCGTATGATGGATGCGTTCAAATATGCATTTTTGGCGGCATTTTGTTTTATGACTTTGGGATTTTTGATATTCCAGATCTTCCCGGACAAGCTGCTTATGATCTTCAACGCTTCACCTGAAATGATGGAGATAGGCATTCCGGCACTTCGCAGAATTTCCATCTGCTTCATCCCGGCATCGTTTGGTATCATGAGCAATACTCTCTTCCAGGCTACGGGCCACGGGTTCCTGAGCCTGATGAGCCCGATCATCAGACAGCTTCTTGGCATCATCCCGATGGCGTATTTCCTGATGATGGCCTTCGGGCTTTCGACAGTGTGGTATTCGTTTGCGATTGCGGAGATCCTGGGCACCGCGTGGGCGCTGATAGGTTTTAGCATCGTTATGCGCAAGGAAGTCCGCACCATGCCGCTGGAAGAACCGACAACATAAAATATGTTTTGATTTTTATTGTACATAGTAGTACAATGAAGGCGTTGTGAAAGGAAATTTATTCAGATGGAACTGGTTAGAAGAGCGGAAAAAATGCTGATCGTCCGCGTTATCAGGATGGGGCTGGTCAGTACTATACCCGTGCTCCTGATAGGAGCCTTTGCTCTCGTGCTCAAATCATTCCCGGTAGCCTCGTATCAGGATGTCATGGAGAGCTTTGCAAGCGGATTTTTCTTAAGACTTTTCAATCTTATATTTTCAGCCACCTTTGGCGCATTGGCCGTATATATGACCATTTCTATCAGCAGGTCCTATGTGCATATCCGTGCCGGCGCCGACGTTCCTTCGGTAGGAGCGGTTACGGCGGCGCTTATCTCTTTTTTCATTTTGGCGGGAGCCGGAGCTGACAGCTTCGCCCTGGACAATCTTGGAACAAAATCGATATTCCTGGCCATATTGACGGGTTTTGGCGCCTCTGCCATGTACCTGCATCTTTATCTGGCCATGAAAGAAAGCAGCTACAAGGTCCTTTCCGGTGGAGCGGACCGCGACTTTAACAAAATGCTTTCGACATTTTTCCCGATACTTATCGTTTCACTCTTTTTCGGAATTTTAAACGAAGCAATAGTCCGGTTGTTCGGCGTGGACTCGGTGCGCGAATGGATCATCAATATGTTCAACAGCCTCTTCATGGGCGGCGAACCGGGATTTTTCAAAGGCTTCTTTTTTGTGTTGCTATCGTCCGTGCTGTGGTTTCTTGGTATCCACGGCAGCGATGTGCTTGAAGGCGTCATGCAGACTTATTTCGTGCCGGAACTGGCTGCCAATCAGGCGGCTGTTGCAGCCGGAGGACAGGCGACCAATATCCTGACAAAGCAGTTTTTCGATTGTTTTGTGCTGATGGGAGGGTGCGGCGCCACCATTTGTCTGCTCCTGACGATTCTGATAGTTTCCAAAAACCGCAGCAGAAGGAGCCTCGGAAGAGCGGCAGCATTGCCTATGATCTTTAATATCAACGAGCTCATGGTGTTCGGACTGCCTATCATCTACAACCCGATTATGCTGGTGCCGTTCCTGGCGACACCTCTGGTGTGCTACACAACGGCATATATGGCCACTTATCTGGGATGGGTGCCTGTGATCACCGGCGATATAGAGTGGACCACACCGGTATTTATCGGAGGGTATCTGGCTACAGGGAGCATCGCGGGCAGTCTGATGCAGCTTTTCAATATTGTGCTGGGCATCGCCATCTATGCACCTTTTGTGCGCAGCTTTGACAATCGCACAGAAGAAGAGGCCAGAAGAGTTTTTGAAGATTTTCTGCAATTCTTCAAATCATGCGAAGCGGAGCTTGCAAGCCAGGTCCTGATCTATCGCCAGGACGCTTATGGCGAATTTGCCAGAAACCTGACCGCAGACCTGCGGCACGGCATGAAAAAGAGTCTGGAAATGTATTATCAGCCGCAATACAGCTACGGCGGCCGGTGCGAAGGCGTGGAAGCATTGCTGCGCTGGAATCATCCGGTATATGGAGTTATATATCCGCCGCTTCTCATCAAACTGGCGGAAGAGGGTGGGTTCCTGACGGAGATGGAGGAAGAAATCATGCTCCGGGTCCTTTCTGACAAAGAAAAGATTGCGGAAAAATACGGTCAGAATGTAAAAATCGCTTTGAACGTCACCGGCATCACTGTCGTCACTCCGCATTTTCTGGCATTTTGCAGGCAGCAAAACGAAAGAACGCCTTTTGCGGGCAAAAATCTTTGTCTGGAAATTACGGAAAATGCAGCTCTTTCGCTGGACAGATCCACTCTGGAGGCTCTCAGCGAACTCAAAGCCATGGGCCTGAGGCTGGCTATCGACGATTTCTCGATGGGACACACTTCCGTGGACTATCTGAAGCACAATCTCTTTGATTTTATCAAGCTGGACGGCTCATTGGTACGCGGTCTTTCCACTCACGAAAACTGCCGTGAGATCATCGCTTCCATTTTGAAGCTGGCCGAGTCGCTGCATATGACCGTAATTGCGGAGTTTGTGGAAACGGAAGAGCAGCGGGAAACCCTCAAAGAAATCGGTTGCGACTGCTATCAGGGCTGGCTGTATTCGCCGGCTGCGCCGCTTGCAGAATAGCAAACTGTTTTAGGCTTTAAAAATTTTTATAAACAAAATTTCAGATACACAAGTTTTTAAACCTTTTTATAAACATAAAAAAATTATAATGATGCCATAAAGTAATTCACTTTATGGCATTTTTCTTATGGAGGTAATTTTATGAACGACGAAAACAAGTTACAAGAGCTTACTTCCGAACAAACTGAATTTCGCAGAGAAATAGGAGTCTTCGGAGGAGTAAGTATCATCGGCGGTATCATGATCGGTTCCGGTATTTTCTACCTGGGTTCCTACGTTCTGGACAGAACCGGCATGAACGAAGGCCTGGCTCTCGTTTGCTGGATTGTCGCCGGTCTCATCTCACTGGTGGCAGGACTTTGCTACGCAGAGCTGGGAACAGCAATGCCAAAGGCCGGCGGCAGAGTAGTATACCTGGACGAGGCATACCATCCTGTAGTCGGATTTATGGCAGGTTTCACAGACTGGCTCATCGGTGGTCCGGGTTCCCTGGCAGCCGTAGCCATCGCGCTTATGACAGTGGCCAGATCCTTCTTTGAAATCAGCGATTTTGGCATCAAGGCAGCAGCCATCGTTATCATCATCGGCGCTACCATTTACAATCTGGTGGGCGTAAAGCTGGCATCATTCATTCAGAATATTTCCATGGTAGCCAAGCTGATTCCGATCGCCATCGTAATGTTTGCGGCACTTTTTGTAGGAAAAGTAAGCCCGGACCTTTCGTTTGGCTCAGCAAGTGAATATGCAGCATCCAACAACACCAGCATCATTTCCATGATGGCCATCGCCATCGTAGCAGCCCTCTGGGCATACGAAGGCTGGACCAACCTGAACACGGTAGCCGAGGAAATCAAGAATCCTAAGAGAAATCTTCCTCTGGCACTGGTAGTAGGTATCGGCGGCGTTACACTGCTTTATACACTCTTCAATTTTGCAATCATGAAGGTGCTCCCTCACGAGACCATCGTTTCCATGATCCAGAGCGAAGACCTCTACCTCGGAACAGCCGTAGCCAAGCAGGTACTGGGTACTGCCGGCGGAGCAGTGGTTTCCATCGGTATGATCCTCTCCATGTTCGGATGCCTGAACGGCCTGGTACTCGCACAGCCTAGAATGTACTACTCCATGGCTAAGGAAGGTCACTTCTTCAAGAGCTTTGCAGTGCTCAGCCCTAAGTATCACGTTCCGACCACAGCCATCATAGTTCAGTGCATACTTTCCTGCGCTCTGGTACTTGCCAGAAACCTGGATCAGCTGACAAATCTGGTAGTGCTCTCCGCAATGCTGTTCAACGTACTCGTTGTAGGAGCAGTGCCAATCCTCAGAAAGAAATATCCGAATATCGAAAGACCTTACAAAGTATGGCTCTATCCGATATCCGTTATTCTGGTAATACTCGTCTTCATCGGCCTCTTCATCCAGGGTGCCATGGAAGATCCTATCAACGGCGCAGCAGGAATGCTCGTACCGCTGGCAGGCGCAGTAGTATATTACGTATTTGACAGGAAACTCAAGAAAGAGAAAGAAGAGAAATAAAATGGCAAAAGTTTTAATCAATGCCAAGGTTTATGTAGAAAAAGGGCATTTCGAGCAGGCTGTACTCCTTTCCGGAAACAGGATAGTAAAAGTAGGAAAAAACGAAGATATCCTTGCGGAGGCAGGGGATTTACCGGAAGAAGAAATCGTTGACTGCAAAGGCAGAACGCTGATACCCGGTCTGAACGACTCCCACATGCATTTTATGCTGCTGGGCGAGACCAGAAATCAGGCCTGCATCGAAAATGTCAAAAGTATTGACGAAATGGTAGAGATTTGCCGGGAGTTTGCTAAAGAGCATCCCGAAAATGTCAAAGAAGGGCTCCATGCCATGGGCTGGAACCAGTACAATTTCGAGGACAGCCCGAGATTCCCGGACCGGCACGATCTTGATAAGATAAGCACTGAATTTCCAATATGTCTGGAGAGAGTTTGCGGCCACATCGTGTCCTGCAATTCAAAACTCATCGAAATGCTGGATATGGATTCATCGGAATTTAAGGAAGGGGACTTCCTTTTGGGGGACGACGGGAAGCCAAACGGCATATTCACCGAAAACGGTTGCAATATTGCCAAGAGAATAATTCCCGATTTTACAATGGAACAGCGCCATAAGATCATGCTGGAAACGATGGAATATGCGGTTTCATGCGGTCTTACCAGTGTCCAGAGCAACGACGTGGGCACCACATTTATGGACGGACCGGCAGCCTTTAAGCTTCTTCACGAAATTTACGAAAAGGGCGAAGGCAAAGTGAGATATCGTCACCAGGTATGCTTCAACGATCTTAAGCAATTTGAAGATTATCTGGAGAACGGGGAGTTTGCAAAAGGGGTTTATCCTGAGGACTCACTTTTGACCTTAGGACCGCTCAAGCTCTTCAAGGACGGAAGTCTCGGAGCAAGAACCGCACTCCTGACAAACGGCTACGTGGGAGAGCCTGACAACCACGGCCTGGAATGGATCGGCGACGATGACATGGACAAATACTGTGCACTTGCCAAAAAGTACGGCGTGCAGGTGGTGACACATGTCATAGGGGACGAAGCGGCGCGCCGGACCATCGAATGTTACAAAAAAGCTTTTGTGGACGGAAAGAACAAACTCCGTCATGCCATCATCCACTGCCAGATTACGGACAAGGCCATAACCGATGAGATCAAAAAAGAAGACATTCTCGTCTTCGCTCAGCCGATATTTATCGATTATGACATGCACATCGTGGAAAATCTGGTCGGAAAAGAGCTGGCTTCCACTTCATACGCATTTGGTACCATGCTGAGAGACGGAGTACATCTTTCGTACGGCACGGACTGCCCGGTAGAGGATTGCAATCCTTTCCCGAACATCTATATGGCAGTCAGCAGATGCGGCAAGGACGGAAAGCCGGAAGGCGGATTCTATCCGAAAGAGAAGGTAACGGTGGAAGAAGCCATTGACGCTTATACGATTGAAA
>CAMPBN010000075.1 GCA_946638265.1 uncultured Bacillota bacterium | reverse complement strand
CTACACTCGAACAGCTCTTCAGCCAGATCCAGGAAGGCGAAGTGAAGGAACTGAACCTGATCATCAAGGGCGACGTTCAGGGCTCCGTAGGAGCTATCGAAGCATCCCTGGAAAAGCTGCATAACGAAAATGTAAGAGTAAAGATTATCCACACAGGCGTAGGTACCGTTAACGAGTCCGACGTAATGCTGGCCGGCACATCCGGTGCGGTCATCATCGGATTTAACGTACGTCCTTCCGCTGCGGTCACTGCCATGGCAGAACGCGAAAATATCCAGATCAGAACCTACAGCGTAATCTACAACATCATCGACGATGTGGAAGCAGCCATGAAGGGTATGCTCGATCCGGAATACAAAGAAGTGGTTCTCGGACAGGTGGAAATCAGAAATACCTTCAAAGTGCCTAATGTCGGCATCGTAGGCGGAGCTTATGTAACCGACGGTAAGGTGGTGCGTAATGCACAGATCCGTCTTGTTCGTGACGGTATCGTTATCCACGAAGGCAAGATTTCTTCCCTCAAGAGATTCAAGGATGATGCAAAAGAAGTGGCTCAGGGCTTTGAATGCGGTATCGGTATCGAAAATTACAACGATATCAAAGAAGGCGACGTCATCGAGTGCTTCGAAATGCAGGAGATTGAAAGGAAGTAATCATGGGCAGGGGACATAGAGCAGGAAGAATGGGCGAAGAAATCCGCCGCATTATTTCCAATCTGTTAATCAAAGATATCAAAGACCCGAGAATCCGTGAAAATATGGTAAGCATTTCTGCCGTTGAAGTAAGCAGCGACGGCAGTTATGCCACTGTTTATATTTCAATCCTCGGATTCGGCAAAAATTCATTTGCCACGGAGGAACAGAAAAAAGATGTGCTGGCGGGCTTTGATAAAGCCAAAGGCATGATCCGCGGATGTCTGGGGCACGAAATGAAAGTAAGACATGTGCCTGAACTGACATTTAAGGTGGACAATTCTCTGGAATACGGCGCTCACATGAATGCGGTGCTGGATGCACTGGATATCAAAAAGGATGAGCCGGAAACGGAAGAAAAGGACCACAGCGCAGAACTGGACGATATCCTGAAAGACCTCTAATACATAAATCGGGAGAAGAAAAATGGCTAACGATACACTTAAGAAAATCGGAGAAGTATTGCTGCGCGCGGAAAATGTGCTGCTTTTTCCGCATACCAACGCGGATGGAGATGCAGCGGGCTCTTGCCAGGCTCTGGCTCTGGCGCTTGAAAGCAAGGGCGTGAAATGCCGCATACTGATGGAGGACAAACTGGCTGCCAATCTGCAGTTTCTCGACAGCGGACTTTTCACATGGGATAATGACATTTTCGGAAAAGAATTCGATATAGCCATAGCGGTGGACAGCGGTGAAGTGTCCAGATTCCCAAAGAGGGAAGAGGTTTTTCATCGCGGGCGCACAGCTGTTTGCATCGACCACCATCCAACATCCAAGCCGTTTGCGGATTACAACTACATAGATCCGGAGGCAGCTGCCACAGGCGAAATCATCTTCGATCTGATCGGTGAAATGGGTGTTAAGGTGGACGAAAAAATTGCGCAGGCGCTTTTCACCGCCATCACTACGGATTGCGGAAATTTCCAGTATTCCAACACCACAAAGAGGACTTTTGAAATCGCTGCGGCTCTTACAGACAGCGGATTTTCCCTGTCAGAGACCAGCAATGCCATTTACCAGAACAACCCGGTAGAGCGCATCAAGATTGAAACCAGAATATTGGAGACGATGGAGATGATTGCGGGCGGCAAGGTGGCCATGGCATATGTCACCAAAGATATGCTGGCTGAAACCGGCGCTCTGATGGAGCATACCGAAGGGCTTATCAATATCCTGCGCGGGATCGCGGGAGTGGAAGTAGCTGTTTTCCTCAAGGAAGGAGACGAAGGCAAGGTGAAGGTCAGCATGAGATCGAAGTCTTACGCCAATGTCTCGGAGCTCTGCTCGTCCCACGGGGGCGGCGGCCATGTGAGAGCATCCGGCTGCACGCTTGAAATGCCTATGGGAGAAGCGCTTAGCCTTATGAGGAAAGAAGTTCCGGGAGTATTATGATAAAAGAAGGTATTATCAATATCAGAAAGCCTGCAGGGATGTCTTCGCACGATGTGGTGTACATGGTGCGGAAGCTGACGGGCATCAAGAGAATAGGACATACGGGCACCCTGGATCCTGAAGCTTTTGGGGTGCTTCCTGTTTGCATAGGAAAAGCCGCCAGACTGCCGGACTATCTGGACCAGGATTTTAAAACCTACCGCTGCAGCATGTATCTGGGCATGAGCTCGGATTCCCAGGATATCTGGGGAAAAGAAGTGGAGGACAGGCGCGAAAGCTGGCGCGGACGTCCCGAGCTTTCAGAGGAAAAAATCCGGGAGACTTTGGAAAGCTTTCGCGGAGTTATCAGCCAGGTGCCGCCGAAATATTCCGCAGTGCGAGTGGACGGGCGCAGGCTCTACGACTATGCGCGAAAAGGGCAGGATGTAAAAATCCCGGAAAGAACAGTATATATCGCGGACATCAGACTGCTGGAGACGGATCGGGAGCAGCTGAAGGTCACATTTGACGTAAAGTGCACCAAGGGCACATATATCAGGACAATATGTCACGAAGCGGGCAAAAAACTAGGGTGCGGCGCTGCCATGTGCGCGCTGGAGCGTACGGAAAGCGGATATTTTTCGCTGGAAAACGGCGTGGATTTTGAGGCTGTGAAGGCTCTTGCGGAGCGCAGGACCGCTCTTGTGGACAGCCTGCCGAAGACCAGAAAAATGCCGCGCGGCCGCATGAACGATCGCATGATTCTGGACGGCGGATTGGATGCACTAAAAGAACTTTACGGTGTGGAAGAGCCTCTGCCGCAGCAGCTTTATGCGGAATATGCCGCCATCGAAGATGAAATCAACAAGATGGTGATCATGCCGGAAGAGGCCATGATTCACTTTGGAAAATGCCGTATTTTGGAGGATAAGACAGCAAAATGGTTTTTACAGGGGGGACATGGGAAGATGTCAGAAGTAAACACCCTGGAGGAGCCGGAATTTGCCGCAAAAGATTTTCCGCTGCCGATGCGGGATGAATACAGGAGAGCTTACAGGCTGTACGCGCCGGAGGGCGGGAACTACAGCGGAGCATTTCTCGGGGTGGCTTTTTACGACCTCGGATACAAAAAATTGGTGGCAGACAAAATCTTTTTTAACGAAGACTAGAATATAAATCAGAGGGGAAAGCATGAAAGTATTCAATTTGCTGGATGAAATAAAAGATATTGAGCCTACCGTGGTGGCGCTGGGCAATTTTGACGGCGTCCACGCCGGCCACAGGGAGCTGATAAGACGCGCCATGCAGGCAGCGGGAGATGCGGGTATCAAATCCGCGGTGTTCACTTTTTCCAACCATCCGCGAAATGTCATGAGCGGCGGGAACGAAGTGAAGAATATCATCTACCAGGATACCAAAATTGAGATTTTGGAGCAGCTGGGAGTGGACTACATGTTCAGCATCCCGTTCACTGACGAGATCCGAACCATGAGCCCGGAGGATTTTGTGAACAGGATCCTTCTCGACAAATTCAGAATGGTGGAAGCATATTGCGGCTTCAACTTCAAATTTGGATATAAAGGTGCGGGAGACCCGGAATTTCTGGCCAAAAGCGCTGTCGAAAAGGGCTTCGGACTGCATATATTGCAGCCTTATACCATCGACGGGCAGGTGGTGTCCAGCACACTGATCCGCGGTCTTATCGAAGAAGGCGACGTGGCTGCCTGCCAAAAATATATGGGCAGATTCTACGCCATCGAAGGAGAAGTGGTGGTGGGCAACCGCCTTGGCAAGCGCATTGGCTTTCCGACCAGCAATCTCAATATTGACGAGGGCATGGTGTCGCCGCCGAACGGGGTATACATCACGCAATGCTTCTACAACGGCCAGCGTTATCCGAGTATTACCAATGTGGGAGTGAAGCCGACCATCGGCAAATATCAAAAGAATGTGGAAACGCATATTTTCAATTTCGACAAAGAACTTTACGGCAAGACCATACGCGTTGAATTTTTGGAGAAGGTGCGTCCCGAACATAAATTTGACAGCGTGGAAGCTCTTTCCACTCAGATTACGGAAGATTGCATCTCTGCCAGGGCTTATCATCGCCAAAAAGGCTTGCTGTAAATGCGGTAAAAAGCTTTATTTTGCCGCCCGTTTTGCTTGACATTCATATGCATGCATGGTAGTATAAATTGTTGCTTTATACAGCACATATTTTACCTTCCCTTAGCTTGAGGAGTCTCTTGGCCCTTGCTCAGAGAAGGCGTATTAAAGAAAAGGAGAAAAAACATGATTACAACAGAAAAGAAAGCTGAAATTATCAAAGAGTACGGCCTTAAGGCAGGCGACACCGGTTCCCCGGAAGTACAGGTTGCCATCCTGACTTACAGAATCAACGAGCTCAATGAGCACCTTAAGACCCACAAAAAGGACCACCACTCCCGCAGAGGTCTGCTGAAGATGGTAGGTCAAAGAAGAAACCTTCTTAATTACCTGAAGGAAAAGGATCTTGAAAGATACAGAAGCCTTGTTGCCCGTTTAGGATTAAGAAAGTAATTCAAAACACCGAAAATTTAAGCGGGGCCTTTTCACCCCGCTTTTATTTTATATGGCAGACCCGAAAACGCGGATTTGCCCCAAAGAGACAGTTAGCGGCCGGCTGCCGCAAAAGGTAAGAAGAATTAACAGGAGGTAGTTGTTAATTATGCCAAGATTTACAGATTACAGAACATTTAGAACAGCTGTGGGAGGAAGACTTCTGGAGCTGGAAATCGGTAAGGTTTGCGAACAGGCAAACGGTCAGGTTTGGGTTAAGTATGGCGATACTGTTGTGAATGTAACAGCCTGCGCTTCCAAAGAGCCAAAGCCTGATATCGACTTTTTCCCACTTTCCGTGGACTTTGAAGAGAGAATGTACTCCGCAGGAAAGATTCCGGGCGGATTTATCAAGAGAGAAGGAAGACCGAGCGAACACGCTATCCTGACTTCCCGTCTCATAGACAGACCTATCAGACCTCTTTTCCCAAAGGGCTACTACAATGACGTAGTAGTGGTGGCTACAGTAATGTCCGTGGATCCGGACTGCTCGCCGGAAATCTGCGGTATGATCGGTTCATCCGTTGCACTGGCTTGCTCTGACATTCCTTGGGACGGCCCGACCGGTTCCGTAAAGGTCGGCAGAGTGGACGGACAGTTTGTCATCAATCCTACATTGGCACAGCGTGAAGTTTCAGACATCGAAATGACAGTTTCAGGTACCAAGGAAGCCATCATGATGGTAGAAGCAGGCGCTAAGGAAGTGCCTGAAATGGAAATGCTCGATGCCATCCTCTTCGCACACGAAGAAATCAAGAAGATCGTTGCTTTCATCGAAGAAGTGGTAGCAGAAGTCGGCAAGCCAAAGATGGAAGTTGAGCTTTACAAGCCCTCCGAAGAAATCGACGCTGCAGTGCGCGAGTTTGCAGTGCCTAAGATGAAGGAAGCCATCAAGACTCCTGAAAAGCAGGCAAGACTCGACGCTATGGACGCTGTCGAAGAAGAAACAAAAGAACATTTCGCAGAGGTTTATCCTGAAGGCGAAAAGGACATCAACTCCGTCCTTTACAATATCACAAAAGAAACAGTAAGAGCTATGATCCTCGACGAAGGCATCCGTCCTGACAATCGTAAGCTGGACGAAATCAGACCTATCTTCTGCGAAACAGGACTGCTCCCGAGAGTTCACGGTACCGGCCTTTTCAAGCGCGGACAGACTCAGGTGCTTTCCGCATGTACTCTGGCTCCGGCATCCGAAGCTCAGACCATCGACGGTATTACCGAACAGACTGAAAAGAGATATATCCACCACTACAACTTCCCGGGCTACTCCGTAGGTGAGGCTAAGACCAGCCGTTCACCGGGAAGAAGAGAAATCGGACACGGTGCACTGGCTGAACGTGCATTGCTGCCTGTCATCCCGCCGGTGGAAGAATTCCCTT
>CAMPBN010000074.1 GCA_946638265.1 uncultured Bacillota bacterium | reverse complement strand
AAAAGGACTTGCCTCTGCGGCTCTTTCTCCGATGCATTCCGAAAGCTCGTCCAGACAAATCTCAACTTGGCTGCCGCCTCGCTTTTGGGCGCCGGCCTTGCTATATCTGTCCAGAGCCAGATTGCGTGCTATCCTGCCGATGAAGGCCCTAAAAACCTTCGGAACTGTCGGCGGAATGGAATTCCATATTTTCATATAGGTATCCGACACACACTCTTCCGTATCCAAAAAGTCCCGCAGGATGTTATATGCGATTTTGTTCAGATAAGCGCCGTATTTTACGGAAGTCTCCGCAATCGCCCGTTCAGACCGCTCCGTATACAGCTGCACAATTTTGATATCTTCCATATGGTTCCTCTTTCTCTTGTAAGCCTTACACTATTATAGACGAAAAATAATGCCCCGAGGTTACAGGGGGCATATATTTTTTAAATTTTTTCGCGTTCTTCCACAATCTCCGCCAAAGTGCGGAGCAGCGTAGGTATGACTATAGGCTTGGAAATATGGGCATTCATGCCCGCCGCCAGAGCCTCTTCGCGGTCTTCCGCAAAAGCATTGGCCGTCATTGCTATGATAGGGATATCCGCCAAATCCGGGTCTGAAAGCTTGCGAATTTCTTTAGTCGCCGCATATCCGTTCATTCGCGGCATCTGCACATCCATCAGCACAAAGCCGTACCTGCCCGGCCCGCCGGCCTTAATCTTTTCAACAGCAACATCTCCGTCTTCGGCAACATCCACTTCCATGCCCTCGTCGCTCAATATTTCGTAAGCCAGATCCCGGTTCATGGCGTTGTCCTCCACCAGCAATACTTTCTGGCCGCGAAGGATTACTTCCTTTCTTTCTTCGAGCGCCGCCAGCGTCTTTTCGCTTTCCTCAAGCACCTTCAATTTCAATGTGACGGTAACCTTGGTGCCAACGCCGACCTTTGACTCAACATCAATCTTGCCATCCATACGGTGCACCAGCTGCTTTACGATGGACATTCCCAGTCCGGAGCCTTGAATCTTCGCCACCTTCTCCGAATTTTCGCGCGAAAACGGTTCGAAGATGTGCTTCACAAATTCTTCGCTCATGCCGATACCCGTGTCTTCCACTTCCATGGTATAAGTGGCAAAGCCGCCCTTTGCTTCTTCCGTCTGGTTCATGCGCAATGTGACGGTGCCGCCGGATTCCGTATATTTGATGGCATTGCCCATAATATTCATCAAAATCTGGTCTATATGAAGCGCGTCTGCCATAACATCCGGATTTTTCAATTCTCCCTGCTCATACGAAAGCGTAACGTTCTTTTTCTCCGCGTTGTCACGGCACATCACCATGATGTTCCGGCCCCTTTCCTCTATATTGGCTCTGGCGTCGGAAATGACAACATGCCCGCTTTCTATTCTGGACATATCCAGCACGTCATTGATCAGTTCCAACAGGTAGTCGCCGGAAAGCTTGATCTTGGCCAGATAGTCCCTCATTTTTTCGCGGTCGTCCATGTGCTTTTGAGCCATGTCGGTAAAGCCTATGATGGCATTCATCGGTGTTCGGATGTCGTGAGACATATTGAAAAGGAATGCAGATTTGGCTTCGTTGGCCTTTTCTGCCCTGTTTCTGGCTTCGTTGAGCTGAGCATTCAGATGCTCAAGCTCGGCAATATGCGCGATTTCCTGCTGCATGATGATCTTCTCGTGCTCCATGCGGATCAGCTCGTCTATATTGGCAAAGCCCAAAATGCCCGAAGTCACCGTTCCTTCTTTCTCTGTCGCCCAAAATCTCATCTCGCGGTAAAAAGTCTTCTCCCCCTTGAATATGCGATATCTCATGGCTATGAACCGCTGCTCTTTCAGGATGTCCACCATATTTTCCGGTTTCAGTAGTTCTCTCATGTTTTTGCGGTCTTCTTCATACACGCAATTTTCCAGATAACCCTCCATGCCCTCGCTAAAACTTTTGTATGCAGTCATGTCGATCATGGTGCCGTTGTCTGCCTGCTGTGAATAGATTTCCATCCGGTCATTTTCCAAATCCACATAGCAGATACAAGTATATTCCATTTCGAGAGAATCCATTATCTGGTTGAATTTCTGCAGACGCTTTTCCTTGGTTCTTTCCATCAAAACCAGCTGATGCAGGGTGTACATGATAATGCTGATTGTGCATCCCGGCGCTGTGGCCGTGATACCCAGCAGAGTCTGTATCACTGCCGACACCATCACTACGGCACCGTATCCCGCAAATACGCGGCCAAGGTCTCTGAGAACGGATTTGACATCAAGCGCACGGTAAAGCCCCGTGAAGAACACCATACCATAATAAAACAGGATGGTGTAAAAATAGATATTGTATCCCGGCCCTCTGCCGTAGGAGCCGTTTTCTTTCATCAGGAATATGATTTCGTTCAGCGGCTGAGTTACGATCAAAACAGATGTAGTCAGGGCAGGAACCGCAAAGATCAGCCCTGCACTGCGCCCTTCGCTCCAGGTGATATCCAATTTCCTCTGTGAATAGATGAAAAGCATGTAGGCGCCTGCTACGGGGGCAAGAAAATAGATGGCATTAATGATATAGAAAAAGACAGGCTTATCCTTAAAGCCCAAATTGATATCCACAAAAGACCATATTGCATCTGCCAAAAAGCTGATGCAATATGCCACTCCTATGGCTAAGATCAGTCGGCTGATATCGCCCTTTTCCCTGGCGATATATTTACGGGCCACAAGACCCATTCCGAGGACGATGCAAATGCAAAAAAGATTCACTTCCACATTCTGAATGGAATCTCTAAATAAAATACTCCCCATACAACACCTCAATTCGGTCCGCAAGATTACGGTAAAGATATTTTATCAAAAAAAATCCGCTGCTTCAAGTAAATCGACGCATTTTTCTAAATATTCAGTGATGGGATTTTTTCCAAAAAGTATACCTCCGAGTCTATCGGAGGTATATCTAGTATTCTATTATTTTTCAAAGCTTTTATGCTTTTTCATTGTCAGTTGGTTTAGTTTTAGTTCAGTTTTGTAAAAATCTTTTGTACTGCAGCCTGCCCTGCCACCGCCGGCACAAGCACACGCGCAAGCGCATGCACAGTGAGCACAGGCGCAGGATGAGTGTGCGCATGAAGAATGACTGCGGGAAGAACTGCTGCTGTGATGGTGCACCACCGGCACAGGCACCACATGAACGCGGACAAATGTGTTCGGAGAAGACGAATATCGATATTCTCCGTCTTTGTCATACTTCATGGCTTCCTTGTCCTCTTCCGAAAGTTCCTCCTCTTTCAGAATCTCTTCGCTTTCTATGAAGCTGCGCCCGCAATATTCACACTCGGTTTGACCGTCTTTGCGCACGGCTCCGCAGCCCGGGCATGAATCAAAATATTTGATACGCGTACGCGTGATTTTCGGTTTGGTCTGGCCAAAGCCCGCGCCATCTTTGTACTTGGCTTTGTTTTTCAGTCCCAGCGCCGCCCCCATGATACCCGAGAACAGGCAGAAGAGCAAATATCCGCCGCCGACAAGGGCAGCCAGTGAAAAACCGTCATCGTCGTCATAATCATAATCTGTATCGTAATAGCCTTCGTCGATGTATTTGGTCTCATCAAACGCAAATGCATCATTCGGATAGTCCACCGTGACAGTGAAGGTTTCTCCCGGCGCAAGCGTCGTCTTCCACGTATTATAGCCGTAGTTCATCAGACATTCCGGCGACCAGCTGCTGACTTTGTCCGAAAACCACAGGATGGTAAGATTGTCCACCGGAATCGAGTCAAACCAGCCCGGAGTGAAGGAATAGTGTGTGTACCCTTCCTGCACTCCATTCATCTGGTACATGTAGTCCTGGATGAAGGAAAAATCGAAGCTGATGGTTTCGCCGGCATAAAATTCTTTTGTAAACTCCACGCACACCGTACAATCATCCGTGAAATATATGTCGGATATGTTCTCCGCCAAAGGCTGAAGCGAATCTTCATCGACATTTCTGTTCGGGATGCCTATTTCCACCCAGGAAACAGGTCCCGCACTGTCAGACTCCAGCACTTTCCAGTCGATGTGGTAGGCCAGCGCCACCTTGCCGTCTTCCTGAACCGTAGCCGTAATCATATAATTTACGATCTCGTCTGTGTATTCTTCCGCAAAAGCCGTGCTTTGCGTCCCGTATGGTGTTCCTGCCCAAAATGCAGGTGCGGCGATTGTCAGTGCCAGGATTGCAAATACTGCGAAAGCAGTGATGAGTCTCTTCATAGTCTTTTTCTTCTTGGTCATTTCCATACTATCTCACCCCTCCTTCGCCGCAAGAACCGCATGCGCTGCCGCCTTCCGTGCCTTCTCCTGCTTTGTATATGCGAAGCGGGCATTTGCCCAGCATTTTGGCGGAGTAATTTCTGATTTTGCTGCATGCCTCGCTTTCCCAGATCTTCTCCCAAGGTGTGCTGATCATGCTGCCCATGCTTCCGTCCGAAAGCCAGCTCTGACAAGGCACCACGTTCCCGCTCGGAGTGACTGCCATATTGGAAAGGCAAGCGCCGCAGCTTGGAACGGAGATTCCCAGTTCTTCGCAAAATTCGTTTTCCACCCAGCCCGGAGACGTGAAACTGATCTCCATGCCGTTGGCATAGCAATACTCTGCGGCATCCTTCAGTACGGCCTTGATTTCGCCAGTTGAAAGCTGAAGTTTTTCGGAAGGCTCGCCTGCCGCATTTCCGGTCGTGATAAGGCCGGAGCAGGTCACATATGTCACGCCCTTTTCGTGCAGGAATTCCAGTGTCCGCACATAGTCGCGGTTGAGCGTACAAAGCGGCGTGTTCACGCTGATATTAAGCCCTGCCGCCAGGGCATTTTCCAGTCCGCGAACCGTGGCCGCATATCCGTTTGCGCCCACCAGGCGGTTGTGAATGTCTTCGTCTGCCGAATAGAATGTGATCTGGACGCTGTCCAGAGAGGCTTCGCGGAACTTTTCGCAAAGCTCAGGCGTCAGCGCCACGCCGTTTGTATTTAGGCGCGTAATGAACCATTGTGCGTGATCGATCAGCTCCGGCAAATCTTCGCGCAGCGTCGGCTCGCCGCCTGTGAATGTAATCTGCGGAATGCCTGCTTCACGGCATCTGTCTATAACTTTTTTCCACTCGTCCGTGGAAAGTTCTCTTTCCTCTGCCAATTCCTGACCCGCGGCATAGCAATGCACGCATTTGAGATTGCAATGCCATGCGCCGTCCTTTTTCATGGAGCTGACCAAAAGGTCCATGCGGTGTGGCGCCCTCATATACGGCGCATATTCAGACATACTCATATAGCCGATGTCTTCTTCCGGAATCTCGCCCCTTGCTATCTGCGTAAAGGCGTTCATGATACGGTAGATGTCTTCTTTGAACATCTTTCTGCCCGCCAGAGGGAAGACTTTGGCCACACCCCTCGCCGTATTTTTCAGGATGGATTCGGCCTCTGCGTCTGAAACGGCGCGGCCGCTGTATTTGTTCACTTCTTTGATAAATTCGCAAAGTAATATGGTCCAGCTCGGGTTCACCGGGATGACATCCTGCCCGTTAATAATGGCGACGCCGCTGCCCAGCTCTTCGTCGAGGGTCATCTCGTCGCGCACTACAGGCGGGATCAGGTGGATTCGCACCACACCCGGCCCGTCCGGATTCAATGTGGTATGGAGCACGCTACCGAAGTTTCGGCGGCCGTATTCCAGCATTCTCTGTTTCTTCATCGTTTTTTCTCCAGCTTTTATCTTTCTTCTGAGTTTTTGTTTTCGGTGCTGCCGGCGCGGCTCGCATCGTGGCTTTCCAGGGCGGCGCGGGATGCATCGTGGCTTTCCAGGGCGGCGCGGTTTGCATCGCCTATTTGCATTGCACATTGGATGCGCCTTTGCCTCTTTGTGCCCGCGCCCCATGGCCTGTCGCAGGATGGCGCAAAATTGCCCGCGCCGGCAGGCCTCGCCGAAGTCTGCGCAAAATCGCCCGCGCCCTGCCTTCTTTATTATACAGGATATGGCCGAAAACTCAATATGCCGGCGGGCGCCGCTGCGCGCCGTGCCGTGCCCGTGGGGCCGGGCGGCGAGGGGGG
>CAMPBN010000073.1 GCA_946638265.1 uncultured Bacillota bacterium | reverse complement strand
TACCAAATGACCTTTGCGGATGTTCCAAACTACGAATGGTTCGTAGAACAGGTGCGCTGGGCAGCGGCGAACGGCATTATCACAGGCTTTATGTACGGCGGAGCGGACGTATTCGACCCTAACGGTCCTATCACGCGTGAGCAGCTGGCAGCCATGATTTACCGATTCGCCAAGCTGAACGGTATCGCTACCGCAGACGCCAAGGCTTTCAAGCTGAACTTCACGGATGCAGGCAATCTCAGCGACTATGCTTCCGACGCAATGAAGTGGATGGTAAGCCAGGGCATCATCACCGGTACTGCGGACGAAAACGGCGCAGTCACCCTGGATCCGCAGGGCAACGCCAGCCGTGCACAGATCGCCACCATGTTCATGCGCTACTGCACGAAATTCATACAGCACTAAATTGAAATTCGGAACGCGAAACCCGAAATTGAAATTCGCGAAAAACAGACGTTAAAAAAGCGGGACTTCAAAAGTCCCGCTTTCCTTATCCAACTTTTCAATATATTTACAGCAATTCTTTTATTGCCTCAATCAGCAGCGGCATGCCGCGGTCCACTTCGGATTCAGTAGGAGTGGAATAGTTAAGGCGGATGTAGTTGGAAGGCTGCTTCCCGTCCGGGTAGAAAAGATAGCCGGGCATGAAAGCTACGCCTTTTCTGCGTGCCAGCTGCAAGAGTTCCCGCAGATTGATCTTTTCAGGCACATGACACCAGATGTAAACGCCGCCTTCCGGGAGACGCGCATAAAAATCGTCGATTCCCGCATTTTCGATGTAGCTATACATAATGTCGCGCTTTTTGCGATTTGTATCTTTCATTGCGGCGAGGCCTCTGTGGTAGAGACCGTTGTGCAGGCAATACCAGAGCAGCTTTTGAGGTATCACATCCATGCTGACCAGCCTGAGCGACACCAGGTAGCTGAGCGCACGAATTACCGGCCGAGGCGCCACCACAAAGGTAACGTTCATCCCAGGGATGAAGGTCAGCTCAAACGAATAGATATAAAGCACATTCCCGTTTTTATCCATGGAAAGCAGCGGCGGCACGGATACGAAGTCGTAGTCAAGCATGGATGCCGCATCGTCTTCGATGATAGCCACTCTGTACCTTTCGGAAAGTTCCAAAAGCTTTTTCCTTCCCTCGTAGGAAAGGATCGTCCCCGTAGGGTCGTGGTAGCTGGATCTGACATATATAAATTTCGGATGATATTTTTCAATCATCGCATCCAGATTGTCGGTAAACATGCCGTTTTTATCCATCGGGATCGTAATCTGGCGCACTCCCGCCAGGTCGAAGGAACGGTAAATATCCGGGTTGACAGGCTCCTCCGTGAAGACTGTATCTCCCGGCTGGAGCATGAGTGTTCCTATGAAATTGATGGCCTGGTTCAGCTCGCCGAAGACCTGAATTTCCGCAGGGCTCACGTCCACGCCTTTTTCGCGCATAAAACGCGCTATTTCTTTGCGGAGGTCCAGGTCTCCCTGGTAAGGAGTATAAAAATATCTGCCGCGGCGCCCCTGATTGATGGCATTTTCAAGCGCCTGTGAAAGTTCGTCCTGCGTGTATATCCCACTGGTGGCCATACCTATGGAAAACGGGCAGATGCTCTCGTCGTTGGCCTGGCTGAAGATATCGTCAAATTTATGGCCGCCTGTCGTATAGTCGCTGTGCATCATGGAAAGCCAGTTGACCCGCCCCTTCGTTTTGCTGCCGGCCTGCTTCGCGGGCTCCCCGGGCCCGTTCACGACCCCGTCGCCGCCCGGCCCCACGCACACCATATAACCATAGCCCTGGCGGCTCTCGATGAGCTCCATGCTCTCCAGCTCCTTGTATGCCCTGGTCACGGTATTGCGATGTATGGAGAGCCGCTCCGCCATCGCCCGCTCGGACGGCAGCACGTCCCCCGCCCCCAGCTCGCGCGTAATAATTTTCCCTTTGATTTGTGAAACGAGCTGAAGATATATCGGTGTTGTGATGTTTCTGTAAATCTTTATTTCCATAAAATTATTCGGACTTCACGGGTTTTTGCCCGTGGAACTGGTAATAACAAACTTCAAGGCGCCCGTTGTAGAGCTTGCGGCGTCTATCTGCCGGGCGGCCCAGCGTCTTCTTCTCGGCTTCCTTGTCCGTGGTGATCATGAACAGTGACCATGTCGGATTTTCCTTGAAAAATTCGCCATATTTGCGATAAATCTTCTCTATCTCTTTAGCTTCGCCTATTCGCTCGCCGTATGGCGGATTGGTGATGATAATGCCGCCCTCTCTGCCTTCTGCGCTGAGCTTTGTCATATCCATGATGTGAAACTCTATGCAATCGTCCACGCCGGCTTCGATGGCGTTTTCGCGGGCGGCTTCCACGGCTCTTTTGTCGATATCATAACCTGTGATATCAAGTGCAAGGTCGTTATCTATGGCATCAAAAGCCGCCTTTCGCTCTTCCTTCCAGAGCTTTTCGGGCACCGCGTCCCAGCCCTCGGATGCAAAGCGCCGGCCAAGGCCCGGAGCAATGTTTTTGGCCTGCATGGCAGCTTCGATGGGAATAGTGCCGGAGCCGCAGCAAGGGTCGATCAGTATGCGATCCTTGTTCCAGAACGACAGGCTCACCATGGCTGCGGCCAGGGTCTCTTTGATCGGAGCTGCCACGTCACAAACGCGGTACCCGCGTTTGTGAAGGCCGGCGCCGGAAGTATCGATAGTCAGAGTCACGCGGTTTTTCAAAAGCGTTGCCTTAATCGTATATTCCGCACCAGTCTCCTCAAAGTGGCTGATGCCGTAGCATTCTCCAAGCTTTTCCACCACTGCCTTCTTCACGATGGACTGGCATGCAGGCACGCTGTGGAGCTTGGATTTTACGGATGTGCCGGTGACGGTGAATTTGCCGTCCGGCGGTATCCATTCTTCCCACGGCAGCGCCTTGGTCTGCTGGAAGAGGTCCTCAAACTCCAGCGCTTCGAATTCGCCCATTTTCAGCAGCACTCTGTCGGCGCAGCGCAGCCAGAGATTGCTCCTGACTATCGCGCGCTCGTCGCCCAGATACGTGATCTTGCCGTCTTCAGACTTCAGGATCTTGTATCCCAGCTGCTCTATTTCTCGTTTTACTACCGCTTCGAGCCCGAAGGTCGCGGTCGCTATCAGTTCTAATTTCATATATTCTCCTTCTGCATGCGCAAGGCAGGTACCTACCTCGCGCATGCCTCTTATATTTAAATAAAGAGGGGTGCTGTTGGGGCAGCCGAGACCGTTGCGGATAGCCGGCACTTAGCGATTTGCGAGCGTAAGCGAAGCAAGAGCTTAGTACCGCTGCGTAACCTAAGCTACTAGATCCGCACCAGGCGCGAGCCGTGGTATCGGATGCCCCGACAGTGCCCCGAATTACGATTTAAAAATAAAGGCTGTACCCTCGGGATACAGCCTGCATTTTCTAGATATATGGCTTGCGCTGGTTTATCTTGTCGTTCTGCCAGAACTCAAGGCTGTCCAAAGCCTTGCCTGTGCCCACAGCCACGCAAAGTTTCGGCTCCTCGGCAACAGTCACCTTGATGCCTGTGCGTTCCTCGATTCTGCGGTCGATACCGTTCAGCAGAGCGCCACCGCCGGTAACCACGATACCGATATTGCTGATGTCGGCTGCCAGTTCAGGCGGAGTCTTTTCCAAAACGCCGTGAACAGCTTCGCAGATGATCTGCAGAGGATCGTCGAGCGCTTCGAGCATCTCCTTGGAAGTGATCTCGATATTCTTTGGCAGTCCCGTTACCAGGTCTCTGCCGCGGCATTCCTGCACGATCAGCTCTTCTCTCGGATAGGCCGTTCCGATGCTCTTCTTCATCTCTTCGGCAGTTCTTTCACCGATATAGAGCTTGTGCTCTTTTCTCATATATTTGATGATGGCTTCGTCAAACTTGTCGCCTGCCACCTTTACGGATGCGGACTGAACGATGCCGCCCAGCGCGATAACCGCGATATCCGTAGTACCGCCGCCGATGTCGATAACCATGTTTCCGTCAGGGCGTGTGATATCCAGTCCTGCACCGATGGCTGCCGCTACCGGCTCTTCCATCAGATATACCATCTTGCCGCCTGCCTGCTCTGCAGCTTCTCTTACGGCACGTTTTTCCACTTCGGTAACGCCGCTCGGAACACAAATCATGATCCGTGGCTTGAAAAATCTGCTGCTGCCGCAAGCCTTGCGGATAAAATATTTCAGCATCTTTTCCGTAATATCGTAGTCAGAGATAACGCCGTCTCTCAGCGGTCTTACAGCCACGATATTGGCAGGAGTTCTTCCCAGCATCTGTCTTGCTTCTTCGCCGACAGCCAGGATTTCATTGGTGTCCTTGTTGATAGCCACAACAGAAGGCTCGTTGAGGACAACTCCCTTATTCTTGATATATACAAGCACATTGGCCGTACCCAGGTCAATGCCGATTTCAGTAAAAGCCATACTATTCTCCGTTTCTATCTTTTTTGTGCAACAGATTAATTATATATACTTTGATTTCGTTTTTCAACAAAAAGTATATGCCATTTTAGCAAAAGTCGAAATCAAATCTCGCGCAATCCACGCTACTCCTTCCACACATGCGTGCTCGTAAACTCACGGTCACTCTTGCAAAAATACTTGTAGCTTCCAAGCTCCGCTTCCTTTTCGGAAGTGTCTGCATAAGTGACGTCTATGTGTCTCCAGAGTCCGTCTATATTTGCGTAAGTCCAGATATGGTCAGCCACGGAAGGATGCGCAGCACTGCCTCCCACTATTCCGACGCAGGCAATCCCCAGTTCCTTGCACATGGCGTTGTAGAGCGCCACATAGCCCTGGCATACAGCTTTGCCTTCAATCAGCGCGCCATAGCCCAAGAATCTGTGCTCAGCAGTACCTGCCTTGTCATATTCGCACTTCGCGCAGACATAATCGTAAATTACGGAAGCTTTTTGCTCATCCGTCATATCCGCAGTGATCTTACCGCCTGCAATCATCTTTTTGAGCTCGCTCCCCACGCCTTCGAAGAAATCGGCCCTGAGACGCTTAATCTCGCCTGCGGAAAAAGTCTCGTTATTGAGATAGAGTGTCACCGAAAACTGCCCGTTTGTCACAGCAGTCTTGGCATTGCAGCCTGTAGTGTAACAGAAATATTCGTGGTATTTGGAGTAGAGCCCGTCGTTATCCCACGGATTGTCCGGGTTGCCAAGAGCATCGCATGCGTTTTCTACAATGGTCTTGCCCTTGCTGCCGGCCCACATTCCCGGGTCTCCGCTGTAATATACGGTATATTCTGTCAGGTTGTTCACTGCCATGTAGAGCATCACCTTCTGCCAGTCGCTGATTGTCTCAGGATTGGCCACAACGCAGGCTTCCGCATCTCCCACCGGCTTTCTCAGCTCCAGCGGGTCGTAATGATTCAATCTGTATACAAGAGTGGCCGTTTCGGCCCTGGTAACATTGCTGTTTGCATTGAAAATGTAGCCCTTGTCGGCTTTGGAGCCTGTTACTATGCCCTTCTGATAGAGGATGTTGCCGTTCACGCCTCTATATCCACCTGCACCGTTATATTCCGTCGGGTAGTCGATAAATACGGACTCCTGCCATGAAGAATGCTGCCATCCTTTGGCATTCACCATATAAGAACAGATTTCTTCGCGGGTGGCCGGCCTGTTCCTGTCCGAAAACGGCACGTTGGCAATGCCTTCGGCTCTGGCCGTAGCCAGGATGTCACCACCCCAAAAGCCTGCTTCTTCGCCTTCCGCAATGTCCCTGATTTCAACACCGGATGCTTCCATCATCATCTTCAGCGCTTCCGTGCACGTAACGGACTCTTGCGGGCAGAAAAGCCCCGGATATTTTCCCTTGATGATCCCCTTTTCCGACAGGTCGGAAACATAGGTGTGATACCACGAATTCGCAGGAACATCTTCAAATTCGGCAGCGAAAACCGGCAGCGAACAAGCCGCCATTATGAATACTGCCACCGCCAAAATTCTTAATTTTTTCATCCTTTTCCCCACTTTTTCAGGTTTTCCCACTATACTATAACGTTTACATATCGTAATACATGTAAGCATCGCCTGTCTCCAGGTCGTACCACGTGAATTTGCCGTCTTCGAAGATCATATAGCTGTGGCGGCTGCCTTCCTTTGGAATGGACA
>CAMPBN010000072.1 GCA_946638265.1 uncultured Bacillota bacterium | reverse complement strand
GCAAGGCAAATCGCGCAAGCTGATAACAAAGATAAAAAAGCTTGTCAGCGAGCACCAGGGCAAAACCCTGCAGCGCCAGGTTTTCATGGACGACCGTGTCAAAGCGATGAACGAAAGTGTTTTCTACAATGTGGACGAAGTCTACACTGCCATCAACGAAAACAGGAAGATCAGGTTCAAATATTACAAATGGAATCTGGACAAAAAGCTTGTGCCGCGCCACGGCGACGAATGGTTCACTCTCAGCCCGTGGGCGCTGACCTGGGTGGACGAAAACTACTACATGGTAGCCTACGACGAATGGGAAGGTAAGATCAAAAACTACCGCGTCGACAAGATGATGCACATCTCCGTCAAGGATGAAAAGCGCGAAGGCGCAGCAGCCTTCAAAGAGTATGATATGGCACGCCTTTCCAAATCCACCTTCGGCATGTATGGCGGCCCGAAGAAAAAGGTGAAAATACACTTTGAAAACAGTATGTGCGGCATATTCCTCGACCGATTCGGCAAGGAGGACATCTCCTTCATACCGGTGGACAAAGACCACAGCGAATTTTGGGTGAATGTAAACATCAGCCCGCAGTTTTTCGGCTGGATTTTTGCACTCTCTCCGGGCGCAAAGCTCGTGGCCCCCGACGATGTGGTATCGGAGCTGAAAGCTTTCGCCGAAGCCTTTCTTAAAAACATGCACTAAACCGTAACAGCAGCGGCAGCGCTGGCGACGATTTCGACGAGGTAGCCATGATGGGGCTGATGCCGGGTATCGATGTCGGCATGCCGGGCGGCTTCAACTTTGGTGGCGGCGACTTTGGCGGAGGCGGTTTCGGCGGTTTTTAACGGCCGAAATCGCTTATGTCTTCTTTGAGGAAGTGAATTGCCCCTTCCGTATCTTTTTTCTTAAGGCAATTGATAATGCCTGTGTGGAACTTGGTGTCCTTCGGGAACTCTGTCTTGTTCCATCTGTCCCAATAAAACTGCGCATATGCGCGGGTCAGAGTCTGCATGGATTTTTCCAGCATCTCATAGGAAAATTTATTTCCGCAAAAGCTCATAAGCGTCAGATGGAACTGGACATTGTACGCCCAATGCTTCCAGAAATCTTCCTGCATCTCTGTGCAGAGCTTATCGATCTTTTCCAATTCTTTTATCTGCTCGTCCGTTATGTCATGGACATGCTCTTTGAAGGAGCCGCCTTCCAAAACCACGCGAAAACGAAGTATGTCTTCGATGTCGGATTTGGAAAGCTGGACCACCTGGTAGCCGTAGCGCGGCATACTCTGCAGCACGCCTTCTCCGCAAAGCTGCACCAATGCTTCTCTTACCGGCGCACGGCTGACATTGTATTTCTCAACCAGCGCTTTCTCACTGATGATACTGCTGCCCAGCTCGCCGCTGATGATGCTTCTGAAAATCTCAAAATATATCTTGTCTTTGAGGGAAGCCCCCTCTCTGTGCCCTGCCAGGCCTGCGATAAACTGTGCGGTTTCGCGCGCTGTTTCTTTCATGGTCCTACCTCCGTCGCCCCGCCCGTGCGGAGCCCTTTAGTCATGCCCTAATTCTAACATAAAAGAGCGTCCCCTGCAAAAGCGTTTTTGCACGTTTGAATTTTGCTTTTTTCGCATTTTCGTATGTTTAAATTTTGTATTACCGCCTTCTTTCTGTGTTGACATCTAATATTCTCTCTGATATGATTAGTGGTATACAGAGGGTGGCATATTGTGGCATATTGTGCCATCTATCCGTTTCAAAAGGGGTTAAAAAATAAATTCGAACTATTTCGGAGGAGATTAAGATGGATGAAAAGATTTGCAGAGCGTATATTGACATTCTGAAAGCTGAGCTGGTGCCGGCATTGGGCTGTACCGAGCCGGGTGCGGTGGCATTTGCGGCAGGACAGGCTGCCTCACTTCTCGGCGGTTTCCCGGACCACCTGGACGTTTGGTGCAGCGGAAATATTGTTAAGAATGTAAAAGGCGTTATCGTTCCGAATTCCGACGGCATGAGGGGTATAGATGCCGCCGCTATCCTTGGTGCAGCCTGTGGGAAGGCAGAAGCCAAGCTGGAAATCCTGAGTGCGGTCACTCCCGCAGATATCGCCAAGACCAAGGAGCTCCTCAAGACCGACTATTGCAAATGCATGCTTGAGGAAGGAGAAAGCAATCTCTTCATCCGCGTTGTCGCTACCAAGGGCAGTGACAGCTCCGAAGTAATCGTAAGAGACGGCCATACCAACATCGTCTTCATGAAACACGGAGATCAGGTGCTGGTGGATACGGCAGTGGAAAAGGAAGACGACACGCTCGAAGGCAAAAAGAAGCTTCTGAGCATCAAAGGCATTCTGGATTTTGCAAAGAATGCCGACATTTCCGAAATCACGGACATCCTCGACTACCAGATTAAAGTAAATTGCGAAATCGCAGAAGAGGGTCTGACCAACTGCTACGGTGCATGCGTAGGCAAGACCATCATGGAATCCTACGGTGATGACATCAAGGTAAGAGCCAGAGCTAAGGCGGCAGCAGGTTCTGACGCCCGTATGGCAGGCAGCTGCATGCCGGTAGTGATCAATTCCGGCAGCGGCAACCAGGGCATCACCGTTACAGTGCCTGTAGTGGAATACGCCAAGGAACTGAGCCTGACACGCGACGAACTCTACCGTGCGCTTTGCGTTTCCAATCTGGTGGCCATCAACATCAAACGCCACATCGGCAAGCTTTCCGCATTTTGCGGCGCTATCTCCGCTGCCACTGCAGTGGGCGCTGCCGTTACATATATGAGAGGCGGATCTTACGAAGAGATCTGCTACACCATCACCAACACTCTCGGCAATGTCAGCGGTGTTGTTTGTGACGGTGCCAAGGCTTCCTGTGCAGCCAAGATTGCTGCCGGCCTGGATGCCGCATTCCTGGCAGACCGCATGGCTGCCAAGCACAGACACTTCTCCGCAGGCGAAGGCCTGGTGGAAGATGACATCGAAGAAACCATCCTCAACATCGGCCTGGTAGGCAGAGACGGTATGAAAGAAACCGACGTCGAAATTCTCCACCTGATGCTGGGAGACATAGACAAAACCACTTGTTAAAAATGTGAATAAATTCCTTACAAAATTACAAATAAAAAATCCTTTGCAGCACTTCCTGCAAGGGATTTTTTATATCATGCCGGCTATTCCGAAAGAGCCTAGTGCCATAATAACGCATGCTATCAACATGCCCAGCACCATGGCCGGAATAGCTTTTTTCATTCTGAGGTTCATGATAAGCGCCAGGATGGCTCCGGTCCAGACTCCCGTGCCGGGTATTGGAATGCCCACAAAGAGCATCAGCCCCCACGGGCCGTATTTCTGGATGTAGCCTGATTTGCTCATCACTTTTGCTTTGTAAGAGCCGATCTGGTCTGCAAAAACTCCCGCATTTTCCAGCCACCTCGCCACATAGCGCCCGAATACGATGACCAGCGGGATCGGCAGAAGGTTTCCGAGCAGGCTGATGCCGCAAACTTCAAACCAGTTCATGCCAAAAGCTACGCCCAGAGGCACGCCGCCTCTGAGCTCGATGCCCGGCAGCATGGATACTATAAAAACTGCTAAGGCCGGATCGATTCCGGCCAAAGTCTCAAACAAACTGTTTATCAAATATTTTCTCCTTTAAATCTCTTCTAAATCACTTCTGAAAGACGGTCTGCGATGTCACGCAGGATTTCGTCCTTGCTCATCACGCCCTTGTGGCTGCGGATGCATTTTGTAAAATCCAGATTTCTGAGCAGCTTCTGTAAAGCGATCAGCTCATCTCTGTCGTCAGCGATGTTCCTGCCCACATGAGCGCTTTCCGCACCGTCTCCTATAAAGAGGACCTTTTCTTCAGGCACATATACCGCAACGCAATCCCTGCTGTGCGAGCTTGGAATCTGCTTCACCACTGCATGGCATCCGCCAAGATCCATATTCATCTCACCGTCAAATGCAATATCCGTGGAAAAGACTTCTATTTCCGAAAGGTCCGGGTAGCATTTTCTGAAATTGTCCAAAGTAAGTACCGAAACCGCTTCGTTCTTCACCTGTTTTTCCAAAAAAGCCTCGTCCCATTCGCCGTCGCTCAGCATTTGCAACTTTTCGGCGCACTTTCGGCAGGAAATAGAGATGGTCTCCAATGCCGAAAGACCATAAGCATGGTCCCAGTGGTGGTGCGTTACCACCGTAAAAACCGGCTCCTGCAGGCCGTTTTCGCCAAGATGCGCTATGAAAAGTGCCGCATGGGCAGGTGTAGCCCCCGCATCTACCATCATGGAGAAAACTTCGCCCTTTATATATCCCAAAGCAGGAAGTCCTTTCTCATCATCACTTTCCAGGAAATAAATACGATCGCTCAAATTTTTAAGTCTCATTAATCCAAAATTCTCCGTTTCTCCGGTCTTCTTCGCTGTCTGGCGGGAGCGTCTCCCGACTTTATATTACCCTTAAAATTATATACTTTCACGAAATATTATTCAACAATTGACTGAGATTGTTTTTCGAGTTTTAACTTGCGCAGAGTGCAGGCACGGGTACCGTCGCGTGTGCTGACCGAAGTGGTGGCAATGTCCAACGAACCGAACAAGAGTTTTGGCAGCGCAGCGGCGCGCCGGCAGGGCACCCGACTTATTCTATGACTCTTGTATTTTGAAATTTCGAGACTTATAATATTGGTGTTAAAAAGGTCGGCGATTGCAAATTTACCGACAGACTTAGCGAGATAAAGTAGGAGGCTTAAACAAAATGAAAAGAGATTATTCTGCGGTGGCAAGGATTCTTTCCGTAGTTCTGATTCTCACACTGGCTCTGGCTGTATTGGCAGCCTGCAGCATAAAGAAGGAAAAAGAAGAGGCGACAGCAGCGCCCGCCTCGTTTAATATAGGCGCTCTGAAAGGTCCCACTTCCATGGGACTGGCAAAGCTGATCCATGATGCGGAAGCATCGCAATCAGGCGATGAGTCAGCAACTGCAAACCTTTCGAATGATTATACCTTCACTCTGGCCGGTTCTCCGGACGAGCTGACACCGGCTTTTATCAAGGGTGAGCTGGATATGATATGCGTGCCGGCAAACCTGGCAGCGGTCCTCTACCAAAAAACCGGAGGAGATGTGAGAGCCCTGGCAGTGAACACTTTGGGCGTCCTCTATATAGTGGATAATGATGACAGCGTCCACGCAGTGAGCGACCTGAAAGGCAAAGAGATCGTTGCCTCCGGCAAGGGCTCCACACCTGAATATGCGCTGAATTACATCCTGACCGAAAACGGACTTGTTCCCGATAAAGATGTGACTATCGACTGGAAAAGCGAGCATGCGGAATGCGTAGCCGCCCTCGCCTCCGGCAAAGCCGCAGTCGCAATGTTGCCACAGCCTTTCGTCACTGTGGCCCAGAACAAAGTAGACAATCTGAAGATTGGTCTGGATCTGACCAAGGAATGGGACAAGCTGGACATCGAATCTTCGCTCATCACCGGAGTGATCATCGCACGTGCCGGCAATATCGAAGGAAAGACTGCACAGGTTGACAGCTTCCTCAAAGACTATGCTGCATCGGTGGAATTTGTAAACGGGAATATCGATGAGGCGTCAGAAATCATCGGCGATCTGGGGATTGTGGACAGCAATATCGCTAAAAAAGCCATCCCTTACTGCAATATCGTCTGCATCACCGGCGAGGAAATGAACAATATGCTGGCGGGTTATCTGGAAGTACTCTACAGAGCAAATCCGGCTTCACTTGGCGGCGCGCTGCCGGGTGAAAACTTCTATTTCAAGAAATAGCTTATGAAAAGAAAAGATTCCGACAAAATCAGGATATGGGCGCTTTGCTGCTGGCTGCTCCTGTGGCAGCTGGCAAGCATGATCCTGGATCAGCCTATTCTTTTGCCAACGCCTTTGGCTGCGCTGAAGGCGCTTTTTGCTATGCTTGGAACAGCCGGATTCTGGCTCTCCATCGGACATTCCACGGGCAGGATCATCCTGGGATTTGTCATCGGTTACCAGTGCTACAGCCTGGCTCGCATATACCAAAGTCCATTCGAGTGCCTTAAATAGCATCCCCCTGTCAAGAGCAGTTATAGCAGAGACTATTAAATATTTTAATTCAGAGGTTTTAGATGTAAGCGGCTGGCAAACTAATGACACAGATATATCAGTCGTCATGAG
>CAMPBN010000071.1 GCA_946638265.1 uncultured Bacillota bacterium | reverse complement strand
GACATCTCAGGAGTAGACAAGAGCGTAAATCAGATCACTATTCCTGCACAGACAGTTGAGTCCGTAGCCAATACCGTAAATGAAGGAAACGGCAACAAGAGCCTGACTCTGGCTCTCCCGAATGCAACAGTTACTCTCGATAACGACGCATTCAACGCTATCAAAGACCAGGCAGAGGGCGACCTCAAGCTGGTAGTGGATCAGCCAAAGCAGTCCACACTTCAGAGCGCACAGCGCACAGCACTCGAAGAAAAGGATGTTAAGATTGTTGTTGACGCATACTTTGTATCCGGTGGCAAGCGTCTCGGAAACTTCAAGGGCGGCAAAGTAACAGTTGCTATCCCTTACACTCCAAAGGCAGGCGAAGATACATCCAAGCTCCAGGCTTACTATATCGACAACAGCGGCAATATGACAGCTTATCCGACCACATGGAAAGACGGCAATACATATTTCGACGTTGACCACTTCTCACACTTCGTAGTTCTCTATGAAGGCGCAGCAGAAGAAGAAGTACCTGTTGACACCTCTGCATTCATCGATCTGAAGGCAGGTGCATGGTACATGGACGCAGTAAAATATTGCCTCGAAAACGGCTACATGAAGGGTATCAATTCCACATACTTTGGCGGACTTCTGAACACCACAAGAGCAGAAGTGGCTACCATCATCTGGAGAATGGAAGGTTGTCCGGCTCCGGCAGCAGCAGCCAAGTTCACAGATATCCCTCAGGGCAAGTGGTACAGCGACTCCGTAGCATGGGGCACTGAAAACGGCGTACTGCTCGGTATCTCCGATACAGAGTTTGCACCGGACGCAACCATCACTCGTGAACAGCTGACAGCAATGTTCTACAGATATAGCAACCTGAAGAACAAGGCAGCAGGAAATGACGGTACGGCACTGGCCAAGTTCAAGGACGCATCCAATGTGACGGCATATGCATTAGACTCCATGAAATGGGCTACATCCGAAGGTCTGGTTAACGGCATAGGTGGAAACCTGCTGGTACCAAGAGACTTTACAACACGCTTCCAGCTGGCCACAATGATTTGGAAGTACAGAAGCTTATAATAAAGTTTTCATCCAAAGTAAAGAGGGACCGCGCCTTACGGCGCGGCCCTCTTTTGCTATCATGGATTATAAAACTTGTTTTCTCTTTATTTGCGCTGCTCCTTGTCTGCCATACGCAGCTGGTTTTGGTATTCGATCATGAAGTTTTCCAATTCTACAGGCGGCATCGGGCGGGCATAGAAGAAGCCCTGAGCCATATCGCAGCCCGCATTTTTGAGCCAGGAGAGCTCTTTGACCGTATCCACACCTTCGCAGATGGTGGAAAGATTCAGCTTTTTGGCTATATCGAGAAGCCCTTCCAGCACTATCATGCCGCTTTCACTGGCAAAGCTGGAATCCAGAAGCTGCTTGTCGATTTTCAGAATATCGATAGGGATTTTCTGAAGCATATTCAGGGATGAATAGCCTGTGCCGAAATCGTCCATGGAAATCAGGAAACCTGTCTCGCGCAGCTCCTGCAACACTCTGTCGATGAGCCTGTCGTCGCTGACATAGAGGCTTTCTGTAATCTCAATATGCACTCTTGAGTTTGGTATGCCGTATTTTGCAGTGGTTCTGGTCAGCCTTTCGATGAAATCCGGCTGGTAGAAATGCTGGCGGGACATATTAACCGAAATTGCCAGATTTCCAAGCGGAGTATCCCGCCAGAGCTGCATCTGCGCACAAACTCTTTCGAATATATAGTAGTCCAGAGTCACGATGGTGCCGTGTTTTTCCAAAAGCGGGATAAAATCTTCCGGCGGGATGACGGTCCCATCCGGCCTGATCCAGCGTGTAAGTGCTTCGGCAGCCACCGGCTTCTGATTTTTCAGGTTCACGATCGGCTGGAAGTAAGCGGCAAATTCTCCGTCCTCCAGTGCCTGATCCAGAGAGTCTTCCATCAGCTTTTGCTTCTGGATGCTCTGCTGGAGGCTGGCATTGTAGAAATAGATGCGGTCTTTTCCGCGGTCCTTGAGGTAGGAACGTGCCAGCTCAGCCATTTCGTACGCCTGGCGGATAGATTCGTCGGCTGATTCTGCCACATATACACCCATGGAAATGGTGAAATTGATCGGCGCCGCCATATAGGTGGCCACATTGGAGAAGATATAGCTGCGCAGGTCCTTCAGCCTGTCGGACAGCGGTGACTCTCCAAGATATGTGAGTATCAGGCAATACTTGTCGTCGATATATCTGGCTGCAGTTTCGGTATCTTCCACAAAGTCTGCTATGGAGTTGCCGATGCAGGTGATTAGCTTGTTGCTCTTGGCAGTGCCGTAAGCATCCCGGATGATGCGGAAATTGTCTACATTGAGCGAGACGACGGCACACGGCTCTCCGCAGAGTTTCATCAGCGGCTTGGCATTGTCGATGATGTATTCCATGTTGTTCAGGCTGGTGAGTGAATCCTTGTACGCCAGCGTGCTCATATATTTTTCACTCTTCAATCCGCCACGGAGCAGCAGGGCCAAAGCCGTAAGACCGGCAAAGGCGCTCAGCCCCATCAGGGCTATGAGAAGCCTCATGGAGGAAGAGAGGCTGCCGAGCAGCGAGGCCTGAGGCAGGATGGCATAAACCGTGAAAACCTGGGTATTTTCCACACCTGCGCTGAGGAAATAGTTGTATGTGAGCACAAATTTTTCCCCGTTTCTGCTCACAGAAGGCGAGCTGATCCTGTCGTGGTAGATGGAATAGCTGAATTTGGAAGGCAGGATGCCAAATTCGTTGTATTGGAGATAGCTTGGCGCATCCAGGAAATTCAGCATTGCCGTGTTATAGACGGAATCTGCTATGATGGTGCCTGCTTCATCAGCCAGGAATATGCGTTCTTCCGGGTAGGTGGATATGGTTTCCAGATATTGTGAAACTGACTTCGCGCTGAGATAGCAGATGAGGCATGCCACATTTTCTTCATTGCTGAAAATCGGTCTTGCGATGACCAGAGTACCGCGCTCCACGTCGTAGTTGTAGATGGTGTCGCTGAGGGCGCTGTTGCTGAAGAGGAGCGATTGCCCCAGGAAAGTTTCATCACCCGAGAAATGGAGGTTGCCGTAGCGGTAATACTCCGAAAATCCTTTATTTGAAACAATCAGCACCTGACGAAAATCAAACTGGGCCAGATATGCGTCCATCTCGGAGGCAAAGGAGTCTTCGCCAAAGTGGAGCCCTGCAAATATTGATATGGAAGATGTGTCATCCAGCCTGCCGTTGATGTAGGTGTTGACGGACTTGACCAGATACTCACCGTGGGTGGCCAGGTTTTCATCTGCCTGCCTGTAGGCTGTGCGCTGGACATTGGTATAAACGCCGGCGGTTATGCCCACTGTGGCCATGATGCAAATTATGAGTATCGTTACCAGCACGCCCGTGGCACTGAGGAAATTCCACAATCTGCGGAAGAAGAAATCTCTGTGCTGGTGGTTGATGCGGTGGGAAATCTCGCTGTTTTCGTCGTCGCAGAACAGGAAGCCGTCCTTGCTGTTGCGTTTTACCTCGTAGAGGGCCTGGTCGGCATTGTGGTACAGGGTTTCAAAGTCCTGACCGTTGTATGGCGCCATAGCGATACCGATACTGCCCGTTGTGTTAAATGTGGTGATTCGGCTGAGGTTGATGTCTTTAATCAGCTTCAGGATCGAAAGTGCAGTGTTGGATACCTGGCTGACGCTGCCGCAATTGCGGATGAATACTATAAATTCGTCGCCACCAAGTCTTGCCACAATGGCATCAGGCAGGAAATCCATGAGTGCGTCCGCAAATTGCATCAGGTATTCGTCGCCTGTCTGGTGGTCGTAAATATCGTTGATTTCTTTGAAATTGTCCAGGTCGATGATCAGGAAGGCCGAAATCTCGTTTTTGCCCATTTCGTCCAGGTGTGAAGTGATCAGTTCCTTGGCTCTGGCACGGTTCAGAAGGCCCGTGAGAGGATCTTTGGAGGAGGCGTGGACCAGTGTGCTGATCTGGCGATATTCCTCTGAGACATCGCAGCTGTAGATGAGAGCTTTGATGCATTTGTCCTTCTCATCCAGGAAAAGGTGCGTGAAGACCTTTAGCCACAGCGGTGACGGAGATTTTTGCGCGATGCCGAAAACTCCCGCCGTATCCATATCGCCTTCTTCAAATTTCGAAAGAAGAGCTTCGAGAGTGAAAGCTTCCAGGAAAGCTTTTTTTGTTTCGCCGTCGAAGAGCGAGTCAGCGATCTCGGCCATAGCTTTGTCTATAGGAGCTCCCGTAGAGTCAGGTATGGTGAATCCCGCAAAATCGACGGTGCTGCAGGATTCCACAATGCCGTCCGACAGGTTCAGCATGAAATGGTTCAATGCATTGCGGCGAAGGCCGGTGCCCATATCCGTGGCGTGGAATGTCTGGGTGGCGATGCCGTCCAGATTGAGATTTGAAATCTCTTTGCCCGCATCCGTGTTGATCTTTTTGTCCAATGTGATTTTTTCAATTACTCCTATGATCTGGTGAGGCATGCCCGCAGCATCAAAAATCGAGCTGAGAGTGAAAAGCACATCAGCATAGGCGGAGTTGTATTTCGGCACGCAAATGCGCAGGTGGCCGTTTATGGATTCCGTGCACACCTGAATCTGGTTGGTTATACGTTCCAGCTCGTCTCTGTCGTCCGGGTGGACGAAGCTTTCGCTTTGGAGAAGCTGCGAAAATTTGCTTATATTGGAAGGGAAACCCAAAAAGTCCGAAAGCCCTCCACGGTCTTTCAGAGTGTCGGTTTTGAAATCATAGTCGAAGAGAATGTTCAGCTTTTTGGAGTATGTGCCGCTGCGGGCCTCTGAACTGTTGTTCCCTCTTGAAAACTTCGAATCGGTGATGTCTTCGAATATCAGGCAGGCCATGGGATAGAGAAGCGTGTTTCTGTTCTGCGCGCTGATGCGCATCCAGCGGATCTCGCCGCCCGCCGTTATGACTCGAAGTTCCATTTTCAATTCCTGCTGCCCGGTTTTGAGCGCATCGATGACCAGCTTTCTGGCATAAGGAATGTCCGACGGATGGCAGGAATATATCAGGTTGTTGCCTGTAGCTGCTTTAAATTCATCCGGAAGATAGCCCGAAAGCTCGTAAAACGCGTGATTTGCCGTGATCACCGGCAGATCGTCTTTGAGCTTGATGCAGCAGCATGGGAGCATTACGGATTCTACGATGGCTTCCATTGAAGAAATGGCGGAAAAGGCGATTTCTTCGGCAGTGGCAGAATCCACTTCATCACTTACGTCTGTGAGCTTTTCCGCCAATGTATCGTGTATATCCTTGAGTGTGATAAGGACGGATGTATTTTCGAGATTAAGCGAAATAAATGAAAGCTCGTGCCACCTTGTGGAAATGGCACCTTTCACGGGAATACGTCTGAAGCTGTAATTGCCGTGGAAAACCAGGGAATTGGATATTTCCTCGGTCAGATTTTTTGAAATTTTGAATTGCTGTTCCTGAGAGTCGGATTCAGCATTTTCGAGCAGCTTGAAGAATTGGCGGATATCTCCGTGAAGAGGAAGTCCGATATGTTCATCACCTGCAAGAGAGCCGCCTACCACTTCATAACTGTTTTTGGAGACATCGAAAATCAGCGCCAGCCTGAGGCTGTCGTGAATAACGGAAACTTTTTTGAAATGCTCGGGTGAAAAGGCATTGACGAAAGAGTTTTCGTAGGAACTGCGTATGCCTTTGACACTGCGTATATAAAGCTTTACCTTTACTTCTCCCGCAACATTTTGCGAAATGAAGGCAATCAGGGCGCAGCAATGCTCATGGGTATCGCTGCCGATAGTTTTGTATTTATAGAAAATATTTATAAAATTGTGTTTCGGATTTTCATGGAAATCAGAGATGATGGTTTTGCGGTCAAAGCAGGTATTGATGAAATCTTCATATTGCAGGAGAGCTGTGGAGGCGATATTGGAAATCATATCGTCGTACCGGCCTGTTACCGCAAAAGGTGCATGGAACGGCGGCAGCTCCCCATCGTTGGCTTCTGCGAAAGGGATATTATGGCAAAGAGGAAACTCAGCCGAATATGTATTCAGACTCAGGTTGCAATCCAGAACTATGATGAAATTTGAACTACTGTTTTCCAAACCATATACCTCACTTGATGACTGCGAAACTAAAATACCGTAAAAAAGGTCACAAACCAATATAAGTT
>CAMPBN010000070.1 GCA_946638265.1 uncultured Bacillota bacterium | reverse complement strand
TTTCAGTTCTTCCTCGTATTTTTCTATTTTCTCTTCGAGCTCCGAGATCTCGGCCTTGGCCATTTCGCGCAACTCTTCGTCGTTTTCTTCGAGCATCAGTTTGGCATCCTCGATGCCTTCTTTTGCCTTCTTATATTCGCCGTATTTCTTCACAATGGGCTCCATTTCGCCCATTTCTTTGGCCAGTTTCTGCCAAAGCGACTGATTGGCTATAATCTCAGGGTCGGAAACCTTCATGGACAGTTCATCGTACTTTTCCTGTATGAAGTCTAACTTCTGAAACATAGTCCCCCTCCTTTTGAAAATTCAGTTTGCCTGCGCCCGAAATGCATACTTCCCGGCTAGCAGGTTCTTCATATTTTGTATAATAATAGTGGATTTTCCGAGAAAATCTCAACTGTTCTTCCTATAAAAAAACCGAGATATGATTCTCGGTTTTGTAGAAACTAGTCCATATTGTATTTGCTCTTGAACTTTTCAACACGTCCACCTCTGTTGATGAACTTCTGCTGTCCTGTAAAGAACGGGTGGCAAGCGGAGCAAACGTCCAGTCTGATTTCAGGCTTGATGGACTTTGTCATAAATGTGTTGCCGCATGCGCAAGTTACTTTACATTCCACATAATTAGGATGGATTCCTTCCTTCATGCTTTTTACTTCCTTTCCTGCTCCGGTCCGCGAGCCTCGCGGAAATGCCCCTTGCAAATTTACTGTACACCGTTTCCGGCAGATCACCGGGCCTTACTTGCACAGCCTATTAATACTAGCATTTTTTCGAATATCTTGCAAGGGATTTTTAAAAAATAAGGAGCGGTTTTTAAATAAAAATTATCGCAGGCTTTCAAAGATGTGCGGTTTTGTTGCGGTTGCGTGCTATAATCATCGATAAGAGAAAAGTTTTCTCGAAATCCTTTTTTCAGAGAAAGGAAAAGTGTTGTGAAAGATATTTTAAGTGCCAGAAATTTAAAGAAACAGTTTGTGAACGGCGAAGTGGTGGTGGAAGCACTCCATTCCGTCGATTTTAGCGTGAAGGAAGGCGAGTTCGTGGTCATTCTGGGGCCGTCGGGTTCCGGCAAGAGTACCGCTCTGAACATCATCGGAGGCATCGAAGATATCACCTCCGGCGAGCTTTTTTACGACAATATCGCGATTCACGAACTGGGCAAAAGCGGTCTTACCGCCTACAGGCGCAAGCATGTGGGCTTTATATTCCAATTTTACAATCTGATGCCAAACCTGAGCGCTCTCGAAAACGTGCAGCTGGCACTGGAGCTTTCCCCTGAAAGCCCTATGAGCGCAGAGGAACTGATCCGCGCAGTGGGCCTGGAAGATCGGGCCGGCAATTTCCCCGCTCAGATGTCCGGCGGTCAGCAGCAGCGTGTGGCCATAGCCAGAGCGCTTTGCAAAAACCCGGATCTCCTGCTCTGTGACGAGCCCACCGGCGCACTGGATACCAAAACCGGTGCGGACGTTATCGATCTTCTCCAGAATTTCAACCGCCAATACGGCAAGACTGTCATCGCCGTTACACACAACGAAAAGATCGCCCGGGTGGCTGATAAGGTCATCTGTTTCCGCGACGGCAACATCGAGGATATCCGCATCAACGAGCACCCTCTTTCTGCAAGCGAGGTGGATTGGTAATGAAAATGTTTTTTAAAAACGTCCTGAGGACGATTCTGAAAAATAAATTTTCATATATCGGCGTCATCCTGATCCTCTCCATGGGAATCATGGTCTACGTAACCATGGCGGAGTATCTAGACGGCATGCAGGCGGCAGCGGACCTCTACTACGAGCGCACGAATTTCGCCGATGTGTTTGCCGTGGTGGAACAGATGCCGGAAACCGACGTAGCGGACCTGCAGGCCATCGAAGGAGTCAAGGAGGCTGCCGGGCGGCTTGAAGGCGACGTGCGCTGGCTTACGGAAGACAGCAGTGACAGCATTGTTTCCATCCATCTGATGGGCTGGGAAGAAAACGCCGCCGTCAACAGGATTTACCTTTGGCCCGAAGACAGCAGCCCGTCCGGCAATGAGATTTACCTCAGCCGCGCCATGGCGGAAGCTCACGGCCTGGAATACGGGGATACGATCACGGTCATCGCCGGCGGCAGACTGCAGGATCTGGTCTACAGCGGAGACGCAGCAACTCCCGAATGCATGTCCATCGTTCCGGACAGCTCTGTGGAGGCTCCCGACTACACCACTTACGACATGGCGGCCATGGAAAAAGGAGCTTTGGAAAAACTCCTCGGAAGAGAACATGTGGTAAACCACATCGGGCTGACGCTTCAGCCGGGAGTGACCTTTTCCGATATCAAATACAACATCGAAGCCAAGCTGCGCGAATACGGACTATACGACCTGAGCGCCCGCAAAAACAATGCGGGATTTTACGCAGTGCAGAGCGAAATCGACAGCATGCGCAACATCCAAAAAATCATCCCGACTATTTTTATGGCAGTCAGCATCTTCCTGCTCTACGTAATGCTGAAAAAGATGATTGACAAAGACCGCACGCTGATAGGCATGATGAAAGCCTTCGGCGCCACAAACCGCGAAATCATTTCAGTCTATATCATGCAGGGCTTTATCATCGGCCTGCTGGGAGGAATACTCCCGATCCCGGCTGCGGAGGCGGCCGGAAACTACCTGCTGGTGGACGATGCATTATATTACAATCTGCCGCTTCTTGAAGACTTCACGTTTTCGGTGAGCCGCATAGCTTCAGGCATTGGCATTTCGGTTTTTTCCGGTGTGCTTTCCATCCTGATAGCCATGTTGGACGTGCTCCGCATCAACCCTGCGGACAGCATGAAATCCGCAGTGCCGGGAGGCTTTAACATCGCCATTCCGCCGCGTCTTGCAACAATTCTCAATACACGGCAGAAAATTTCTCTCCGCTCCATATTCCGGGCCCCGCTGAGAAACCTGATCATCGCCATTGCCATCGCCTTCCCTTTCAGCATGATAGTGGTATGCTCCTGTTTCAGCGAAGGAATAGTGGACACGCTTGAAGGCCAATACACGTTGGTGGAAACGGGCGATCTGAAAGTGACACTGGCGGAGTTTGCGGACAAAAGCCGTGCAGAAGGTGCCATCCGTTCCCTTTCGGGGGTGACCGGCGGCGAAGCCATGGCAGAGTATGACATCCGCATCACAGCAGGCGGTCGCTCAGGCTATTCGAGCCTGAAAGTAGTGGAGCCAAATTCGGAATGCCGCAAAATCATGGACAACCGTGGCAAATTCTATGAACCGCCGGAAGACGGCATTTTGATGAACGCTCACGCCGCACGGAAACTCGGCATCCAAGCCGGCGATGTGATAGAGATAAACAGTTTCAGGCTGACGGGCGAAAAAGGAAAAGCCGGCGTGCCGGTGCTGGGCCTGGTGGAAGAATCCTCGGGCGGGTGTTGTTACATCAGTCCTGACGGGCTCAGACGATACTTCGCCGTCCCCGAGGCCAGCAACGTTCTCTCGCTGATCGTGGAAGACGGGGCCAAAGCCGAAGTCCGGCAACAGCTGGCCGGCATGAAAAACGTTCTCTTTGTCAGCGACAACGAGCAGATGGCGGCGCTGATGGTAGAGGCGCTGAGCACGCTCGTAGTCCTGATGCAGGGGCTGGCCTTCTTCTCAGTGGTGGCGGGAGCCGTGATGATTTACCATATCGTCAACATCAGTATCATCGAGCGGCAGAACGAATTCGGCACTCTGATGGTGCTGGGCATGAGCAGCCGCGAGATCGACGAAGTGGTCACCTTCGAACAGACCATAAATCTGGTGGTGGGCATCCTGCTGGCCCTGCCGATGATAAAATTCTTATCCGGCGCTGTGGTGTCAGCGGTGGAGACCTCGGGCATCAGCTTTAACATAAACATTACGCCGCAGTACTATCTGCTGGCTTTTGCGGTAATCCTGCCGGTATTTGCGATCACCATTCGCAGCATACTCAGGCTGATACGCCGCATCGTATTGACAGAAGTGTTGAAAGGACGGGAATAAGACATGAAGAAGAAATTTTCCTTGAAAAAGATTGTTATATTGATCGCGATACTGGCTGCAGCGGCCGCGGGCGCATATTTTATGTTCCTGGCTCCTTTGGAAGTCTCGGGCGTAAAACTGGAAAGCGGGCTTTTTGAGGACAGCTTCACGGAAAAGGGCCACTATACGGGCGGCGGCGAAATCAACTGCATCAGCCAGGTCTCCGGCAGCGTGGTATCGGTAGAAGTGTCCAAAAACGACACGGTAAAGGCCGGCGATGTACTGGTCAGAGTCAGCACTTCCAAATACGAAAGTGAAAAACGCCAGCACCAAGCCAACATCTCTTCTTTGAGGTCGGCGGGCAGCGCCGGGCAAAAGGCCGCAAACAACGCCAAGACCGAATATGAATCCAACAAAAAGCTCTATGATGAAGGCTTCATCTCCAAGAGCGTTCTGGACGAATCTCAGGAGAATTATACAAAGGCCAAATCCGAGCTTTCCGGCCAGCAGCAACAGATAGCTGCTGAAAACGCGGACATTGCTTACCTAGATGAACTGATTGAAAAATGCACCATCCGCGCCACCTGCGACGGCGTGGTAACAGACCTTCCGGCAGCTAACATGACAGCCCTTGAAGAAGGCGACATTGCTGCAGTCATCAAAGGCAATTCCCGCTCCAGAGTGGAAGTGGATGTGCTGACATCGGAAGAGCCATACCTTTCCGTGGGCGACGAAGTGGCACTGACCATGAATCTCAAAGCCGGCACCCGCGAATACAAAGGAAAGATTTCCGAGATTTACGGCTACTCGGAAAAGATGGTTTCCGCTTTGGGCGTGGATGAATACCGCGTCAAGGTTTTCGTGGATTTGGAGGGTGGCGAGGATCTGAAAAACGGCTATGAGCTGACTGCGAAGTTCTCCATCTACAAAAATCCGGAGGCTCTGGCCGTACCGAACAGCGCGATTTTCCATTCGAACGACAAAGATCTGGTATTCGTGGTAAAGGGCGGCAAAGCTGCGCTGCAGGAAATCACCATAGGACATAGAGGCGCCACCATGTCCGAAGTGGCGAAAGGCCTCTCCCAAGGCGATGTGGTCATCACCGATACCAATGTGGAAGGTCTGGAAGACGGCGTGCGCGTTGCAGTCTGATTTGAAGCTTAACGATTTCAATAAAAAAGAAGCACCTGGGGGGGTGCTTCTTTTCGTCTGCGTTCTGTGTTTATACTGACCTGTCCATGCGTTTTGAGCGCGTCTCCTCAGCGCCGGAGAAGCGGCTCCTGAGCCGGTGGGCCTCCTGTCTTTCTGCACGGATTTCTGCCATGCGGTCACGCTGGATGCCCTCTTTTTCGTTGGAAATCCTCTCTGCTGCGGCTTTTCTCTGTTCTTCGCCGTTGCCTGCTTTTTCTTCCTGTGCAGCTTCCGCCTTAGCAGCCATAGCCTCCATGTGCTTTTCCATCGGGTCTTCCCTGTTTTCCATATTCTTCATATGCTTTTCAACAGGGTCTTCTTTGTCTTTTGCTTTCTCGGCTTTATCTGCGGCATCATCGCGTGCAGCGGCCGGATTTCCTTTCTCTTCAGGACGACTGCGTACAAAGCTGTCTACTTTGGAATTCTCATTTTTATCGTCCCTGACATTAACGAATTCCTTTGCCATTTTCAGTGTCTCACCGCTTCTGCGGCTTATCGCTGATTTTTGCACTGAATCCAGCGCAGTCGGATCCATATTCTCACCGTTGTGAGCAGCTCGGTAATTGTAGTCTTTGGCGGCTGCCTGGTACACATTGTACGCGGCATATGCGCCTGTTGCACCAATGCCCATTGCTTTCTCCTTTCGAAAATAATACGAGTTCCGACATTTTTACAACTATATTATACCACTTCACTGTATAAAAGCAAGTTTTTGCCTGTAATTTTGTACAAGGAAATTGAAAAAAGGGCCCTGAAAACTTCAGGAGCCCATATATTGCGGTGTTTTGGCTACTTGAGCACTACCTGCTTGAAGGTCTTCTTGCCTTTCTGAACCATCAGTTTGCCGTCTTCGAACATGTCTACCGTGACGTTCATCTTCGGGTCTGTAACCTTGTTGCCGCCGACAGTCAGGCCGCCCTGCTGGATGGTACGGAAACCTTCGCCGTTGGAAGGAACCAGTCCCATCTCCTTGATCATGTTCACAACGCCCATGCCTTCTCCTTCAAACTTGGAGCGTTCCATCTCCACCTGCGGCACATTGCTCAGGTCGGCACCGCCTGCAAACAGTGCTCTTGCGCCTTCCAGGCATTTTTTTGCTTCTTCA
>CAMPBN010000069.1 GCA_946638265.1 uncultured Bacillota bacterium | reverse complement strand
CGATCTTCCGGCCCACGCCGGGCAGGGACAGCAGGTCCTCCATGGTGTCGGGGACCCGGCCGCCGTAGTCCCGGACGATGATGCGTGACATGGCGACGCAGGACTCCGCCTTGGTATGGAAGAGGCCGCAGGGGCGGAAAGCCCCGTGGCTGCCGCAGCCCTGGCCGGTCAGGCAGAAGAAGCCGCACCCGCGTCCGGCGCTGAAAGCACCGCAAACGCAGCCAAAGCCGAGACCATGAACCTGGCAGGCTCCCTGGCTGAAGCCATAACAGGAAAACAGCTCAGCGCCGAGAGCAAGGCAGTGCAAAATTCCGTAGTGAACATCCTGCGCCATTTTGATTGCTACACCAATCAGGACCAGTCCCTGCAGGCCATCGCTGGCAAGCTGGGCGAGCTGGAAGGGAAGCTTTTCAAATCCGACAGGCCGGTGGTGCAGAACCTGATAGAAACCCTGCAGAGTCTGATTAAAGAAACAGGCGGCACCTCGGACGGCAAGAGCAATCCGTATTCTCAGGTGCAAAATATGCTGAAAGACGGAGATATCCTGAAGCTGGACAGCGAAAGCATGGAGAAGACACAGACTTTCCTGAAAGATCAACTGGTGCCCGAGCTTTCAAAGCTGGTAGCCAAATACAACCAGTCTGAAAGCATCCGCAACCCGATCACATCGATCGTCCATTATATTGCCAGATATGACAAGGCAGACCCTGCCAAGCTTTCCAAGGCTTTGGACAGCATGGGAGAAGTCCTTTCAAATATAGAGCCGTTCACAGCCGAAGACGCGGAAGAACTCAAATCTCTGATACTGGATGCGGCCCGCGATATACGCACGGAGCAGAAAATCGACAATGTGGGAAAGGATTTTCTGGCGCGTTTTGGCGCGGGAACAGAAGAAAAAGGAGATCTGGCGGCATTCCTTGGCAGCGCCCTGGACGATGACAGCCCTGCAGGCGTGCAAAAGCTGGCGCTGAACCTTTTGAACACCATGGTGGACAACGAAAGTCCGGCCATGCCGCTGATGCATTTCATGATCCCGATCGACTATAACGGCAGCAATACATATCTGGAGATGTATGTGGACAAAGATGCGGAAGGCCGCAAAGGCAAGGCCGACTCTGCAGTGAACATCTTCTTCACTATCGAGTCAGACGACTACGGCACATTCGAAGTGGATCTGCTGGAGCGCGACGGAATGATAGATCTGGACATCAAGGCTCCGGCCGAGCTGCAGCGGGACATCCGCCAGGCCAGAAACAATATCCGCTCGGCTATTGAAAATTCGGGCTTCCGTCTGGCACTCTGCAGAGTGGCACCGTTTAGCGCCACCACATCCGTGGCATCCCACTTCAAAGAGCTGCGCAACCAAAAATCGGGTCTGGACATCAAGGCATAAAAGCGAATATTTTATTACCGGAAAATCTTGGCGAAAGGAGGGAAAAACATGGCAGAAAGCAAGCTGAAAGTCGCTGCGCTGAAATACGAAAACGACAAAGACACAGCGCCGAAAGTGGTGGCTGCGGGCACGGGCTATGTGGCTCAAAAAATACTGGAAGTGGCTCTTGCCAACGGCATCACGGTCTATCATGACGATTCTGCCGCCACGCTGCTTACCAAGCTGGATGTGGGCCAGGAAATCCCTCCGGAGCTATACCAGGTGGTAGTCGACATCTATGTGGAGCTGATGAAGGTCTCCGAAGAAAAGCGGAAGGCCCTGGCTCCGAAAAAACAGGACGTGGGCATCAGCACTCCGCCCCAGCCATAATATATTCCCCAAAAACGCATTTTTCTTGATTTTGGGGAATAGGAATTATATTGCGATTATGAATCAAAAAACTGCGACGTAAGCCGCAGTTTTTCAGTTGATATTTTGTCACGAATATTATATAATATTCGTGACAAAGGAGCGCTGAAATGGCAGATAAATTATTCGATGAGATCAAAAAAAGAATAAACGGCTATCCCGAAGGTGAAGTTTTCTACACATCTCGGTTTGCTGACATTGCCTCACTCGCAACAATCAGAAAATGTTTGGGAAGATTGGTCGATGCAGGAGCCATCAGACGAGTTATGACCGGAGTCTATGAAAAGCCAAAATACAGTGAGCTGTTGGCTGAATTTTTGCCGCCAAGTCCTGAAAAAGTAGCATCGGCTTTGGCCGAAAAATACAACTGGACTGTCGCGCCTTGTGGGGACATCGCACTTAACAAACTGGGACTGTCCACGCAGGTACCGGTAACTTTGGATTTTGCTAGCGATGGGCCTTATAGAGACTTTTACGTCGATAATATTAAAATTTCATTCAAGCACAAGTCGAATCGTGAAATCTCAAATATGTCAAAGATGTCAATCATGGTCGTACAGGCGTTTAAGTCTTTGGGCCGAGAACGTGTTGATGAGCGCATCATTTCTATTTTAAGAAACAGATTGTCAGCTGAAGAAAAAGAAATATTGCTAAAGGAAACAGCAGGAACAATATCTTGGGTTTATGAAAACATCAAGGAGGTGTGTAGTGAATAAATTCGAATTATTTAGCCTTATATATTTAGCGCTAGATGCAGACTGGGACGAAACGCATGACGAGGAACTGGGACAATATTTAAGCGATGCAAATCCATTTTTGTTTTCGGAGAATGTATCTGCTGTTCAAGATGTGTTTATAAAATTTGGCGAATTTATCGGAGATAGGCAAATTTCAAAAGAGAATAGCTTCGCGCTGGCAACAGATTATATAAAGCAGTTGGATATTCCTGCCGTGACAAAATCCTTTTCCGGCCTTGGAAAGGAACAGTGGGATGCCGGCGTCGATGAGTATTTATCTTCACCACACAAAGGACAATAAAAAGAGGACGGCCTCTGTCATGCGACTTGACAGAGGCCTGTTTGTATGTATGAAATTTGATATTAACTAATGAGAAACTTTTTAGGATTTTCCTTTTACACTTCTAAACTATCTTTATGTTGCGCTGCGCTTAGCCCTGGAGGAGGGAAAGTACGCTCTGTGGCATCTGGTTGGCCTGAGCGAGCATGGATGTTGCTGCCTGCACCAGAATGTTGTTCTTGGTGAACTCGGACATTTCTTCAGCCATGTCTGCGTCTCTGATCTGGGATTCAGCTGCTGCCAGGTTTTCACTGGAAGTGCCCAGGTTGTTGATGGTGTGCTCGAGACGGTTCTGCATAGCACCGAGGCTGGCTCTTACGCTGGATACGCGGTTGATGGCCAGGTCAATCTCGGTGATGGCCTTTTCGGAAGTGGCCTGAGTCAGCAGGTTGATGTCGTCTACGCCCAGTGCGTATGCGCTTGTGTCAGGAACTCCAAACTTGGTGTTCTGGCCGGCGTTTGCACCGATGTGGAAAGTCAGACGCTCGTCCTTGATGTTGCCGATGGTTACGGTAGTACCGGACTCTGCTGTATCTGCAAATCTGAAGAAGAAGTTTTCTTCAGCTGTTCTTGCGTCGAGTGCGTTGCCCTGGGAGTCAACCCAGTCAACCTTTGTGCTGTCTTCTTCGGCAGTTTCTACTGCGAAGTAAGCAAGTGAAGTTGGGTTAGCCCAAGAAGAAGCGTTGTAAGCATTAACCTTAACTCCGGCTAATTCTCCGCCGAGATCGATGCTTTTAGCAGCATCAGACTGGAAATCGGAAACGGAAACTGTGATTGCAGGATCTGTACATTCAACTCCGTCTTTGTAGAGCACGATATCACAAGTCTTGAAACCAAGGGTCTTTACATTCTGAATCTTGAGTTCGTATGTTCCATCGGAAAGAGCGGAAGTTTTGCTGAAAGCCTTCAAATCCACATTTGGATAGTTTGTTGCATCTACTGCATTTCCAGAGTTGTCGGAAGCTGTAGCCTGCTTGTCGCCCTTGTGGATATAAGTAACAGTACCTGTGTATGTCTCATTTACATCAATCTTTTCCATGCTGTTGATGATAGGGCCATACTCGAAGGTAGTGTCAGCAGCTGCTGCAGGGGAGAATGTGAGCTCGCAAGTAGCGTTCATGTCTCCGGAGAGCAGGCTCTGTGTATTAAATTCGGTCTGCTCGGAAATACGAGTGATTTCCTTTGTGAGCTGGTCGATTTCTTTCTGGATTGTTTTACGATCTTCGTCTGTGTTTGTGTCGTTTGCGGACTGTACAGCCAGTTCTCTCATTCTGTCGAGGATGCTGTGTGTTTCGTTGAGTCCGCCTTCAGCGGTCTGGATAAGGGAGATACCGTCGTTGGCATTCTTCCCGGCCTGATCGAGACCACGGATCTGGCCTCTCATTTTTTCGGAAATTGCAAGACCAGCTGCATTGTCGCCTGCGCGGTTGATTGCAAAACCTGAAGATAACTTTTCCAATGACTTGGATGTGGCGCTGTTGTTAGACGCCAGTGCACGGTTTGTATTGAGTGCCGCAATATTGTGATTGATTCTCATTTTGTCCTCCATTCATCCTTGAATACGGTAGCGCGGTCCTTCGCGCCGTTTATTTCATACACTAATATTTTCGGTGAGAATCCGAAGTTCTTTAGCAAATTTTTAAAAGTTTTTTGAAAAACTTTTGTCGCGACACTTTTCCTCTGTTTGTGTCATTAATATTTTCGGCGGTGTCTCGGGAGACTTTAGCCCGAGGCGTATATTTTTATTGCAAATGTCCGTTGCTGCAAATATACTTATATTGTAGGAATGATTGCAAAAACGAGCGTCACAGACGCTGAGGTTTGATATGAAGGATATAACGAAAGACCCATTTGAAGAATATATAAAAAATCTTCCGCCCACCAAAAAGGAACTGGGACAGGCCTGGAAGGCTGCGATAGGGCTACAGGATGTGGATGGATTGAAACCATCCGAGTACCTGTACGAGACCGCAAAGAAAAATATTGACGGTGAAATTTCCGTACATGAAGCAGGGGATTTGATTGACAGCTATTATGAGAACAAAGAAGGCCGGACTGACGAAGAGGCTCGTACGGAAGAGGCGGACAAGGTGTCGGCAAGGATTGCAAAACTCCTGTCGGATAAGGCATTTACTTTTTCTCCTGCACAGTATCTATCCATCCACCGCGAATTATTTCTTGGAATATATCCTCATGCAGGTAAGATAAGAGATTACAATATTACAAAAAAAGAATGGGTTCTTGATGGCGATACGGTTTCTTACGGCAGAGCACTTGAACTTAGGGAAACCTTGGATTATGATTTTTCAAGGGAAAAAGGATTCTCTTATGGTGGTCTGACTATGGACGAGACCATACACCGTTTAGCTTATGTTGTATCAGAGCTTTGGCAGATTCACGTGTTTGGAGAAGGGAACACCAGAACTACGGCTGTTTTCTTCATCAAGTACATGCGTATGCTCGGATTTGACGTGGAGAATGATTTGTTTGCGGAGCATTCATGGTATTTCAGAAATGCTTTGGTCAGAGCGAATTACACCAATATCAAAGCCGGTATTTATGAGACCACGGAATTTCTTGAAAAATTCTTAAGAAATCTTCTCCTCGATGAAAGGCATGAGCTCCATAACAGAGAGATGCATGTAAGCGGCAAATTTTTATTGGGTCAAGTTGACCCGATAAATGACCCGATAAATGACCCGATAAAATTGGATGAGCGTGAAAGTAAAATCCTTGATTTGCTGCGGAAAGAAGCAGGCCTGACGCGCAAAGAAATAGGAGAGCGCTTGGGCTGCTCGGAGGCTACCATAAAACGCTGCTTGCAGTCTATGGTCCGCAACGGAATAATCAAGCGAATCGGATCAAATAAGAAGGGCGAATGGATTATCTTAAAAAGCGAATAAAGATTCTAATTTGCGCTGTCGGCAATATCAAAGAAAATATTGTTGACGGCGCTGTTTTATAGTATAATAAAACTGAAAATTTGTGATTTTTTACGAGAAGGACAGACTAAAATTCTTTCATCAAGGAGAAGGCAATGAAAAATTTTAATTTTGACTATATTAAGGAAAACATTCTGGAGAAAGGTATGAGGGAACTAAAGCGTCCTCTTGCTTTTCTTCTTTCTATATGTATGATTGTGACCATGGTGCCGCTGCTGGGTGGTAAATACTTAGCATATGCTGTTGACGCATATCCCGGCTCAGGGAATTATGCTGTGACTGATACGGAGGAACTGTGGACAGGGGACACAATATTGCCAGATGGTGTTACAATTACTGTTCCTTCAGGGAAAACGCTGAATATCACGGGTGTTCTTTATACTGGTAATAATGTAACGCTAGCGGGAGCAGGCACAATAAATCTAAAGAACCCTGGTAGTTATATTTCAATACAGGGGGATGATCTTTTAATTGAAGAT
>CAMPBN010000068.1 GCA_946638265.1 uncultured Bacillota bacterium | reverse complement strand
CATTTACCAGCAATCCATAGACAGCAGGCTGCTGGGGACCTTTCTGGCAGAGGTGCCTTCCTTCACCATGGAAGAAAGCATTGGCCTTTTTTACGAAAACATAGTGGGAAGAAGCAGGGGATTTTGCAAAAAATTCTGGCCCGAAATTTCCAAAACAGTGCCTGCGCTGTCAGGTATTTCGGATGAGGAGTTTTTCCGCTTTGCCAATGCGCTCAATCCATCACCGCTAAGAGCGGATGCTGATGAAATGACTTATCTTTTGCATATCATTATCCGTTATGAATTGGAACGCTCGCTGATCGAAGGAACTTTGGAGGTGGAGGACCTGCCGAAGGTCTGGAATGAAAAATATAAGGATTATCTGGGAGTTTCACCCGAAAATGACGGGGACGGGGTATTACAGGATATCCATTGGGCTGCCGGATATATGGGATATTTCCCGACATATATAGTAGCAAACCTGATGTCTGCACAGATCGCTGCCGCTCTTGAACGCGAGCACGGCAGCCTAGATGAACTTGCAGGCAGAGGAGATATGGCTACGGTGGGAAAGTGGCTGGGAAGAAAGATTTTCCATTACGGCGCGCGCTATACAACCCGCGAACTTTTGGAAAAAGCCACCGAAGAGGCGTTGTCGCCGCAATATTATCTGGGTTACTTGCGGAAAAAGTTTTCCGAAGTATATGGCATTTCACTGTGATCGTTCGGGAAAACGAAGTCCCGATGAAGTGCCTTAATAAAAAACAAATGTAAGAAAGGAAGAACAAACATGACAAACTTACTGCAAAAACTTGGCCTTGACGAAAAACTGGCCAAAAACTTCTGGGCAATCATTATCGTTGCCTTCAGCGGCGCCATTATTTATGGCCTGCCTTATTTCCGTTATGACTATTACGACGCATACCTGGAAGTATACCACCTGACAGACCTTCAGATGGGTGTATTCGGAAGCATTCTGGGTATCTTCGGTATGATCTCTTATCTTTTCGGCGGAGTGGTTGCTGACCGTTTCTCCACCAGAACGATATTAACTGTATCCCTGATCGGAACAGGTATCGGTGGATTTGTTCATCTTCTGCCTCTGAGCTATCATGCACTTTTGGCGCTTTACGCATTTTGGGGTATCAGCTCACTTTTCGCATTTTGGCCATGCTGCATCAAGGCAGTAAGAATCCTGTCCGGCAGCGGTGACCAGGGCAAGGCTTACGGATTTTTCGAGGGCGGACGCGGTATAGGTGCAGCTCTTATGGCATCCGGTGCAGTTATCACATTCAAGATAGGTGCAGGACAGATCGAAGACCAGGTTCTGGGAATGCGCGCTGCCATCATCTTTTACTCTGTGCTGACCATTCTCATGGGCATTCTGGCATGGCTGACCGTGAAAGATGAAAAGATGGAAAAGAGCGATCGCGTGACTTTCAAGGGCATCGGAGAACTTCTTAAGAGGCCGGCTGTCTGGATCATCTCCATCGTAACTTTCTGCAACTACGTATTCACATTGTCACTTTACTATTTCACACCATACCTGACTGAAATTCTGGGTGCGACAGTAACATTTGCGGCTGCTGTGGCTGCTTCCAAGAGATGGTTCTCTCTGCTGGGAAATGTAGGCGGCGGAATCGTTACAGACAAAGTTGGTACAGGACGCATGCTCTTTATCTCATTCCTTGCAATAGCAATCGGTACCGCTGCAATGCTCCTGCTGCCTCAGGCAAGCTCCAGCATCTGGCCGTTCACCATTCTCTTCATTGTGATTTATATCTTCTATAATGTAAACTACGCCATGACATGGGCAATGATGGATGAAGGCGCTATTCCTGAACGTCTTTCCGGAAGTGCTGCAGGTCTGATCTCCACTATCGGATATCTGCCTGAAATCTTCATTTCACTGGTAGCCGGTGCAACACTTGAAAAATTCCCGGGCGTGGCTGGATATCAGCGTTATTTCACATTCGTCATTGCAATGATGGTGATCGGAACTATTTTTGTGGCTATCTGGAGAATTTATCTTAAGAAGACACGAAAGGAAGCTGACGCATAATGAAAAAACTGAAGGAAACAGAAACAGTTTTTGAACGCGTTTATGTGGAGACACCTGTGGACACCGACGGCGACGGGAAAGCGGATCTTATTGCCGTTTACATCCGCAGGCCGAAATCCACTTTGGGTGGCGAAAAAGTGCCGGCCGTTTTTGTGGCCAGCCCTTATATGATGACTTGCAATGAGGATTGGTATGTTCCTCATGACGTGGACAGGGAATTGAAGGCTTACCCTGCGCAGAATATAAAGGAAGAGGATATCCGTTTTGATTTTGACGCGCCTCTTCGCTGCCCGCCTTCGCACATGAGAGAGACAAAAGGATTTGCGGAAAATGCATTCGTGGAGGATGACTTTGAATTTGAGGCGTTGTCGGATCTTTACCCGCATTTGAACACTCTGGGCTATGCCACCGTGTTTTCGGGCGGCCTGGGGACTCTTGGCTCCGAAGGCTACACTCTGACCGGTTCGAGAGAGGAAATCCTCGCATTCAAGGCGGTTATCGACTGGCTGAACGGACGCTGCCGCGCCTTCACGGACAAAGAAAACAATATTGAGATCCGCGCATCCTGGTGCACGGGAAATGTAGCGATGTCGGCAAAATCATATCTTGGGACCATGTGCATCGGCGTGGCTGCCACGGGAGTGGAGGGTTTGAAGACCATCATTCCTGAAGCAGGCATCAGCAATTGGTACGCATATTACAGATATGGCGGGTTGAACGTTCCGGCTCTCGGCTGGCAGGGCGACGATCTGGATATTCTGGCGAAATATTGCTTCAGCCGCGCCAAAGACCCGGAGGATTATGCAAAGGTCAGGGACGGATATGACAAGGCGCTTTTGGCTCTTTTGGAAGGGGAAGACAGAGATTCCGGAAATTACAATCGCTTCTGGGATGAAAGAAATTACCTGAATCAGGTGGAAAATATCAAGGCCTCGGTTTTCATCATTCATGGGCTTAATGACTGGAATGTTAAGACAAATCAATGCATACCGCTTTTTCAGGCGTTGGAAAAACAGGGTACGGAGCGTAAAATGCTGCTTCACAGGGGTGAGCACATATATGTTTATGACCTCGAGAACGCGGGCGTGCTGGGTATGGTGGAAAGGTGGCTGGACCACTATCTTCGCGGTGCGGATAACGGCGTGGAAAACGAGCCTAAGGTTCTGGTGGAGAGCAACCTGGACCAGTCGAAGTGGCTGGCTTCGGATACATGGCCTTGTGACAGGCGGGATTGTGTGTCTTTCCCATTTGATGTGGCTGAAACTTCCGGGGATTGGATATTTACGGATGATCTTGGAAAAACGGGATACGACAGTGAAAAGGATAATTTTGGCGATTGGCTGGATTTTATGGTGCTTTCAGGGGGAAAAGAATGTACGAACAGACTGAAATTTGAGTGGGATCCTTTCACAGGTCGCAAAGAAACCGGAGCCATCCGCGTGGCAGGCAGCGAAGAATGTGGAGCCATCCGCGTGGCAGGCAGCGTAAAAGTGTCTTTTGACGCAGCTATTGACCGGGAAACCGCCATTTTGAGCGCAATGCTTGTGGATATCGGCGAAGCAAAGAGGATAACGGCTGAAGAGGTGAAACTTGATGACGATGGTACATTCCGCTTCGGACTCGAAGAAAATCCGTCAAAGTATGCGGTTATCAGCCGCGGCTGGCTGAATGCACAAAACCGCACGTCGCTTTGGTCAAAGGAAGAAATCGTGCCGGGAGAGTTTTACCATTATGAGATCGAAATGGTGCCTACCGACCATTTGCTGGCAGAGGGACACAAGCTGGCTTTGATCATCTATGGCGCGGATGCCCAGGAAACGCTCAGACCTAAAACGGTAACGACGGTAACTGTTAAAGCCGGCAGCCTGAAGGCAGAAATACCTTTTGCGCGAGGCTGAGCGCGTGTATTAAAAAAGTGCGATGCGGCGGCGCTGCAATGATTGCCGGGAAAATTGATAGTATGAAAAAATAAAAAAGGCCCAAAATTCCGGAGCTGTGCAAGTCCGGGTTTTGGGCTCTTTGTTGTTTTTTAGATTACTTTTATTGTCTGCCCGGCAGTTCTACCTCGGTTTGATGCAGAATCTGTCTTTGGAAGTGTGCATATGGGCGGCCATGGCAGCTGCGCCTGCTTCCACGTCTTTGGCTTTGAAAGCTTCGTAGATGGCTCTGTGCTCTTCCAAAACCTGCACCAGATATGCGGAAGGATTTTCAGGCGGCTTTCTGATGTGCTTCAGATAAAGCTGATAGGACTGAAGCACTCTGTCCAGCATGCGGTTGTGAGATGACGCATAAATCAATTCGTGGAATGTGGTATTGATATTCAGCATCTTGGCGAAGTCGTCCTTCATGGTGTAAAATTCCATGAATTCAAAGGTCTCCTCCAGCTGAGCCAGCTCGTCATCCGTGATTCGTTCGATGCCCCAGCGTACGGCTTGAATCTCGTATGCTGTACGCAGATCGAAAAGGTCGATAATGTCCTGATCCGCCAGACCTACAACGAAGGCGCCGCGGTTTGGAATGTTCTCAATCAGACCGTCCATTTCCAGCTGGCGCAGCGCTTCCCTGACAGGTGTGCGGCTGACACCGTACTTGTTGCAGATGTGTTGTTCCGTCAGCTTCTCGCCGCTTTTGATGCGGCCGGTCAGGATGTCTGACTGCAGCTCCGTGAAAAGATTGTTGGACAGAGGCTGATTACTTGTTTTGTCAGATTGAAATTTGTACATGTCTCTAAGTTCCTCCCGAATATATTACCGTGTGGCATTCGCTCATCGCACGCCAACCGCCTGCATCGCACCCGACCTCGCTTTGGATTTATGAATCTGCGTATACTGTCGGCGATTGGATTCTTGCGTTCGTGTATGCAGTAGTCGATTGCACTATTGCGTTCCTGTATACTGACGGCTGTTGCACCCGTGAATTTCTGTATTCTGCAGGCGAATGTATTTTGCCGCACTGTGTATCTGCGAAAACAACAGTACAATACCACAATGTTTTGCGGTATATTTGTATCGAAATATACGAAAAGCGCATTCAGATACAATTTGCGCGTATAGCACATTGTATACGATATTACTTTAGCACACATTGCATTGGATTTCAACCCTCGCAGCGCAAATTATTCATTGCCTAATTCCGGAATTACAGGGGAAGCTTTCATTGCCTAATTCCAGAATTACAGGGAAAGCTTTATTTGCTTGACTGGTCTCTGTAATGCTTACAGAGACTAGTCCGCGGAAATACACTTTATTTGTAATTTACACTCTACAGGTAATTTGCCCTTCCAAATGCAGGAAAATTTACAGAGAGAGCTTCTTTTTTCGGCTATTTTTCTGTAAAACCGGATTTTTATTTCGCTGCAAAAGTCGAATTCTCAAAAAAATACAGAAAAGTGGCCTTTTCAGCAGCAGCTCTCTGTAAATTTTCCAACATTTATGCTTACTGTAAAATTCATACAGTGAATACGCGGAAAAATCGGTTCGGGCGGCGCGCGAGGGCAGCGGTTGCGGTGAATGCAGGCGGCGCGCGAGGTACAACGAATGCACGTGCCAAGCGTGGGCGATGCTGGTGGCGAAAGGCGGGCGCGCCGCCGCACAAGATTTTGCTTGAAATCGCACGCCAAAGGTTTAATATATTAAGTAATATGGCAGTTGCGATCGGCGGAGCGCGAGGGCAGCGGTTGCGGTGAATGCAGGCGGCGTGCGAGGTACAACGACTGCGGGGGTAACGAATGCACGTGCCACAGGTGATATAAATAGGAGGATAGTATATGAAGACAGTGAAAATAGGACTTTTGGGTCTGGGCAATGTAGGCCTGGGCACTTATAAGATATTTGAAATGAATCGCGAGCACATCGAAAAGGTGACAGGCGTACATCCTGTGATTTCCAAAGTGCTGGTGAATGATGTGACCAAAGACAGGGGGATAGAAATCCCTGAAGGCGTTCTGACGAGCAGGCCGGAAGACATTCTTGAAGATCCTGAAATCTGCATAGTGGCAGAAGCTTTGGGCGGAATCGAGCCGGCAGCAGGATATATGAAGAAGGCACTTGAAAACGGCAAGCACGTAGTGACTGCAAATAAAGCCGCTTTGGCTGCAAATTTCAAGCCGCTGCGTGATTTGGCCGAGGCCAAGGGCCTGATGTTGAGATACGAAGCATCCGTAGGTGGTGCTATCCCTGTGATGGCGGCTGTACGTAGCCAGCTGCAGGCCAACGATTTCAGCGAAGTCATGGGTATTGTCAACGGCACCACCAACTACATCCTTACCAA
>CAMPBN010000067.1 GCA_946638265.1 uncultured Bacillota bacterium | reverse complement strand
GCGCAGCCGGTGATGCATATACCGGAGTTGCCATTGGCGCCAAGATCATTGCCAGAACCAGAATCAAACTAAGTATGGCCCTGAGTTCCTTTCTGTCAATTCGTAAAGTTTTCATCATATTCTCATCTTCCTTTCCGCCTCCACTTTCAATAAAGGCCTTCTGAATCGAATTCTGCTGCCCGAGAGCTTTCGCATACCCCGGACAGCTGAATTTTCAATCGATACGAGGATTCTAGCACCCCCCCTGCAAAATTTATGCAAGGTGCCCTATGATTTTTTGTGTTCCCACCTTTGCTTTTTTAAACGCTTTCGCTTTTCCCATTGCAAACAGTAATTTTCAGCCGCAAATCCCAATCGAAAATTTTCATGTTTTCCCCTCCTGCAAGGCCGCTTTTTGTCCCTGCTCTTTTCAACGCAATAAAAAAAGGGCCGCTTTTTTGTATGCGGTCCTGTTGCACTTCGCAAAAATCTGCCCTTTTTATTTGTTGCGCTTGTTGCACTTCAATAGTCCTAGATCGAAAGTATATTTGCCAGGTCCATCAGTTCCAGTGCAGGTTCGCGCTTAAATTCCAGCGCGTCCTTCAGGTCGTAGGCCACGATTTCGTTCCCCGTGATGCCGATGGCTTTGGAAGAGCTGCCTGCTTTCAGCAGCTGCACTGCCTTGTAGCCCATACGGGATGCCAGCATACGGTCGCGAGCCGTCGGAGAGCCGCCGCGCTGGATATATCCCAGCACCACGATCTTGGTATCCAGACCGGTGCGGTCGTGAATGGTGTCCGCCAGCTCCTGTGAAGTGATGTCGATGCCTTCTGCACGGATGATGATGCTGTGCTTCTTGCCGCGGTTGATGCCCTGCAGGATCTTTCTGCAAAGCTCATTCACATCCACAGGCGCTTCCGGTATCAGCACATATTCAGCGCCGCCTGTCAGCCCCGCATAAAGCGCGATGTCGCCGCAGTGGCGTCCCATCACTTCGATGACCGTGGTGCGGTCGTGAGCCGAAGATGTATCTCTGATATTAGAAATAGCGGAAAGCACCGTATTTACGGCAGTATCAAAACCGATGGTAAAATCCGTGTAGCCCAGATCGTTATCGATGGTGCCCGGCAGCGTCATCACGTTCACGCCGCATTCTTCGGAAAGTTCAAGTGCTCCGCGCATGGAGCCGTCGCCTCCGATGACTACCAGTCCGTCAATCTGGAAGGTCTCCAGCATTGTCTTGGCGCGCTTTCTGCCCTCTTCAGTCATAAATCTTTCGGAGCGCGCCGTCCGCAGCTCCGTTCCGCCTCTATGGAGGATGCCACCCACGGAGGAAACCGTCATCTGGCGGAGCTCGCCGTCAATCAGACCTTCATAGCCCTTTTCCACGCCGTAGACTTCCATGCCTTCGTAGATGCCTGTTCTGACTACGGCTCTGATTGCCGCATTCATGCCGGGCGCGTCGCCGCCGCTTGTAAGTACTGCTATCTTTCTCATCTTTTTCCTCCTTGCAATTTTACATTCCCTTCACCCAGGAATTCATTCACTTCGTTCACAAATTCGTCGTCCGGCGCCACCCAAAGCTCTTTCGGAGCGCGCATGGCTTTGCCTGACGGCATATAGATATTTACGGGATGGTCTCCCGGATATTTTTGGAGTAATATGCAAAGTCTGTCCAGCGCAGTCCTTTCGGCTTCTGCTGCAGGTACGCCGCCGATACGCTCCGCAGCTTCTTCCGTGATGCGCAGGTAGACGGCCGGCTTTTCGGAAAGCATGGGCCTGCAATCCTTGAAGCTGTCCGCAAGTATGGCCGCAGCCTGGTCTTCTTTGAGATTGACTTTGCCCGAAACTGCCACGATAGCGCCTTCTTCGGTCAATGCCTGGTATTTCTCGTATGCATTCGGGAATACCACGATTTCGGCAGAGCCGTATAGGTCTTCGATCTCCACGAAAGCCATCAGCTTGTTGTTTTTCGTGATCTTGGTCTTGCGCCCGCTGACCATGCCCGCAATCGTGACTTTCATACCGTCCCTCAGGCGGCTGCCCTCTTCATCCGCATTCATCAGCTCGTCGCATGTGGTGTCTGCCACACGCGTGAGCAACTCGCGAAACTCGCTGAGCGGATGCCCTGTCACGAAGATGCCCATGGTCTCCTTTTCCATCTGGAGCAGCATCTCCTTTGAGAAGTTGTTCACATCCGGCAGCTTCATATTCGTCCCCGCATCGGCCATAACGCTGTCTGCGCCGCCCATGGAGAACAGGTCCATCTGACCTTCGATGGTGGAACGGGCCTTGGACTGTTCAGACTCCAGCAGCCTCTCATAGACTGCCAAAAGCTGCGCCCTGTTTTCGTTTAGGCTGTCAAACGCCCCCGCCTTGATCAGGCCCTCCAGCGCCTTTTTATTCACTTCTTTGACGTTCAGATTCCTGAAAAATTCAAAGATATCCTTTGGTGCGCCCTTTTCTTCACGTTCCTTGATGATGGCGTTAATCGGGCCGACGCCCACGCCTTTGATGGCGAGAAGTCCAAAGCGGATCTTGCCGTCTTCCACCGTGAACGCGCCACGGGATGCTGCAATGCTCGGCGGCAGGATTTCTATACCCAGCTCGCTGCAATGACGGATATATTTTGCTATCTGTGAGCCTTCGCCGATAACGGATGTCATAAGCGCTGCCATAAATTCCACAGGATAGTAGCATTTGAGATATGCAGTCTGGTAGGCTACCACAGCATAAGCAGCCGCATGGCTCTTGTTGAAGGCATACTCTGCAAAGCTTATCATCTGATTGAAAATCTCTTCCGCAGCCTCGCGCGAGATGCCCCTCTTCAGGCATCCGTCGATACCTGCCTCAGGGTTGCCATTGATAAAATTCTCCTTTTCCTGGAGCATCTTGTCCATCTTCTTCTTGCTCATGGCGCGGCGAAGCAGGTCCGAGCGCCCGTATGAAAAGCCTGCCAGGTCACGCACAATCTGCATTACCTGTTCCTGGTAGACCATGCATCCGTAGGTCACATCCAGGATGGGCTTTAGCTCAGGACATATATATTTGATGCTTTCAGGGTTCTTTTTGTTGGCGATATAGCGCGGGATGGAGTCCATCGGACCCGGGCGATACAGCGAAATCCCGGCGATGACATCTTCCAGGCTCTCAGGCGAGAGGTTCTTCATAAATGCCGTCATGCCCGCAGATTCAAGCTGGAACACTCCGCACGTATTGCCGTGCGATATCATCTCAAAGACCTTCGGATCGTCGTAGGTCATCTTGGAAAAATCGATTTTCCGTCCGTGAATTTCTTCGATGTGTGCCAGCGCATCTCTGATCACTGTCAGCGTCCTCAGCCCCAGAAAATCCATCTTGAGAAGGCCCAGCTCCTCGATGGTGGTCATTGTAAATTGGGTAGCCACACCCTTGTCGGACATATAAAGCGGCACGTATTCGTCCAATGCTTTTTTCGAAATTACAACACCGGCTGCATGTGTGGAAGCGTGTCTTGGCAGTCCCTCCAGCGCCATGGCAACATCCAGCAGTTTCCTTGCCTCCGGATCGTTTTCGTATTTGTCTGAAAGCTCAGGATTGGAATCGATGGCACGGCGAATGGTCATCTTCATTTCCATCGGCACGGCCTTGGCCAAGGCGTCTGTGTCCGCATAGCTCACGTTCAGCGCTCTGCCCACATCGCGAATGGCTGCTCTTGCTTTGAGCGTACCAAAGGTGATGATCTGCGAAACCTTGTCTTCGCCGTATTTTTCTATCACATAGTCAATAACTTCGCCCCTGCGTTCATAGCAAAAATCCACGTCAATATCCGGCATGGACACGCGCTCAGGGTTTAGAAATCTTTCAAAGATGAGACCGTATTTGATAGGGTCGATGTCGGTGATATGCATGCAATAAGCTACGATACTGCCTGCGCCCGAGCCTCTGCCCGGACCCACCATAATGCCATTTTTCTTCGCAAAATTGATAAAATCCCAGACTATCAGGAAATATTCCACATATCCCATCTGCTCGATGGTAGACATCTCATAGTCCAGGCGCTCGTAGAGCATGGCAGCGTCAGAAGCGTCTTTGGCGCCTGCGCCCTTGCCTTTTTCCGCATCCTCGCGGCTCACCCCGTAGCGCTCTGCAAGCCCTGCTTCACAAAGCTCGTGGAAATATTCCAGATTGGTCTTGCCATCGGGCGCGACGAACTCAGGCAAATGGTATTTGCCGAATTCTATCTCGACATTGCAACGCTCCGCGATTTTCGCAGTATTGTCCAGCGCTTCCGGAAAACGCGCAAATATGGTGCGCATCTCCTTCTCGCTCTTGAGATAAAACTGGTCGTTTGGAAATCTGAGACGCCTTTCGTCGTCCACAGTACTGGCTGTCTGTATGCAAAGCAGGATGTCGTGGTTTGCGGCATCCTCCCTGTTTATATAATGCACGTCGTTGGTCGCCACAAAAGGAATGCCCGTCTCCTCGTGGAGTTTTACCATAAGCGGCAAAATCCGCGCTTCGTCTTCGAGTCCCTGGTCCTGGAGCTCAAGAAAGAAATTGCCTTCCCCGAAGATGTCCAGAAATTCCAGCGCTTCTTTTTTAGCGCCTTCGTAGTCGCCGTTCAGGAGATGTCTTTGCACATCCCCCGCCAGGCATGCTGAAGTGGCGATGATGCCGCCGCTGTATTTTCGCAGCAGCGCCTTGTCCACTCTCGGTTTGTAATAATATCCGTGAACGAAAGCCTCGGAGACTATCTTCATCAGGTGGTGATAGCCTTCGTCATTTTCCGCAAGGAGCAAAAGGTGCCCCTGGTATTTGTCCTTTTCGGCGTCTTTGTCCGCCATGGTGCGGGCCGCCGTGTAGACTTCACAGCCCAGAATAGGCTTGATGCCTGCCGCTTTGCATTCACGATAAAAATCGATGACACCATACATCGCTCCGTGGTCGGTAATAGCCACAGAGGTCATACCCAGCTCCTTCACCCGTGCCACCAGATCCTTGATTCTGGCTGCACCGTCCAGGAGGCTATATTCAGTATGTACATGAAGATGTGTGAATGCCATCGTTTCTACCTGCTATTAAATTTGAAAATATACTACTTTCCCTGAGCTTCGATCATATGAACGTCTACCTGCGGATAAGGGATATTGATGCCTTCTCTGTCGAATGCCTTTTTTACGTTCTCTTCCATGAAGAATTTCACGGTCCAGTAGTCCGAATTCATGGTCCAGACTCTGCAAGCAATCATTACTGCGCTCTCGCCGTGTTCTGCCACCATAATATCTGCCTTTGGCGTATCCAGCGCCTGCGGACAGGACTTGATCACGTCGGCAAGTACAGCCTTGGCGCGGTCGATATCACAATCGTAACCGATGCCGAATACGCAGTCCACTCTGCGGAGCTCTTCCTTGGAGTAGTTGGTAAGGACCGAAGTGGCGATGCTGCCGTTTGGCACTGTCACTACCTTATTGTCCACAGTCTTGAGGGATGTGGAAAGCAGGTCGATATTCTCCACGCTGCCTGATGTGCCTGCCACTTCGATAAAATCGCCTTTTTTGAAAGGCTTATTGATAAGGATGAGTATGCCGCCTGCCACGTTGCTGAGCGAATCTTTGAGAGCCAGTGCAATAGCTGCACCGCCTGCGCCGATCACGGTCACGAATGTGGAAGTCGGAATGCCCAGCTTGCCCAGCGCCGTCACGATGACTACCAGCCATAGCAATACTTTCACAACATTTTTGATAAATGTGTGTATCGCTTCGTCGATGCGCGTTTTCTTCAAGGCTTTGCCCAGAATGCCCAAAATGATTTTGATAGCGATGGCGCCTGCGATCACCACCAGGATAGCCGTGATGACCGGCATCAAAAATGCCAGCTGCGCCGCATAAGCAAACTTAAGTCCTTCCATTTTCATCCTCCTACTGTTTCTCGTAAACCCTGCCGCTTCTCTTTCTCTCCAGCTCGTTGAGAATCTTCTTGCGGAGTCGGATATCGTCAGGTACCACTTCCACCAGCTCGTCGTCGTTGATGAATTCCAGCGCCTCTTCCAGCGTGAAATGCTTGGCCGGAGTGAGCTTGATGGCATCATCTGCGGCGGAAGATCTCATATTGGTGGCCTTCTTGGCTTTGCAAGGGTTGACCACCATATCGTCGCTGCGGGAGTTCATGCCCACAATCATGCCTTCGTACACTCTGGTGCCCGGCTCCACGAACATCTGGACACGCTCCTGGATATTGAAGAGCGCATAGCCCGTGCAAACGCCCTCTTCCTGAGCAATGGCCACGCCGTTGACTCTCTGCGGGATGTCGCCCTTGAACGGCTCGAAGCACTCAAAGCGGCGCACCATGGTGCCCTCGCC
>CAMPBN010000066.1 GCA_946638265.1 uncultured Bacillota bacterium | reverse complement strand
GCCTGCTACATGGATTTGTGCAAGGTGCTGCGTGCAATCTTACACGCGCCTGCTACATGGATTTGTGCAAGGTGCTGCGTGCAATCTTACACGCGCCTGCTATACTGATTATACCGCATATGGCTTAATATGGATACTTTTTTAAGAGGAGCTATTGTGGTATAATCTCCTATGAGTATGAATGGAGGCGTTATTTTGGAATCCACATTGGTGAGAACATGGGCCGAGATCGATCTTGATGCCCTTACACATAACTACAAAAAAATCTGCGAAAAGATTGGAAAAGACGTGAAATTTCTTGGAGTCGTAAAGGCGGACGCCTACGGCCACGGCGCTGTCGTGGTGGCAGAGACCCTGGAAAAGGCGGGAGCCGCATACCTGGCAGTCAGCAGCATTGACGAGGCTATGGAGCTGCGCTTAAACGGCATCAAAATGCCGATCCTGATCCTGGGGCACACCCCGAAAGAGCAGGTGGAGCGTCTGATCAAGTATGACATCACGCAGGCTGTCAGCTGCGAGGCCAAGGCGCTGGAATATAGCGCAGAGTGCGAAAAGCTGGGAAAAACTTTGAAAATCCACATCAAGGTGGACACGGGCATGTCACGCCTCGGCTACATCTGCGCGGGGGATTATTTCAGCATCGGAATCGGCGGCATGGCCAATGCCTGTACGCTGCCGGGACTGGATGCAGAAGGCATCTTCACCCACTTTGCAGTATCCGACGAAGAGGGGGAAGCTGCGGAAGAATACACCAAAAAGCAGTTTGAGCTTTTTATGCGCGTCATAAACGGTGTCGAGGAAGCGGTAGGCAGGAGGTTCAAAATCCGCCACTGCGCCAATACCGGCGCCACTTACAAATACCCTGAGACTTATCTGGATATGGTGCGCCCGGGACTATTGCTTTACGGCTATGGGGAGTATGCCAAAAAGATGGGGCTTGAGCCTGTGATGTCGCTGAAAACCAACGTCAGCACGGTGAAGATTTATCCGGCGGGCACAGCCATCAGCTACGGCGGCATCTATGTGACGGACAAACAGACCAGAATGGGCGTGATCCCATACGGCTATGCGGACGGATTTTTGCGCTCGCTTTCCAATAAGTGCAGTCTCTACACAGAGGAGGGGTCGGCTGAGCAGCGCGGCAAGATCTGTATGGACATGGCCATGATCGATCTGACGGGCAAGGAAAAAGTGGATGTGGGCTCAGAAATTGAGATCTTCGGCAAGCACAACGACATTGACGCGATGGCGGCAATTGCGGGCACCATTCCGTACGAACTGACCTGCGCAGTCAGCAAGCGCGTGCCGCGGGTTTATATCAAAAATGGCGAAGTGATTGAAAAAGAATTGATGCTGCGAATGTAGCGGAAAAGGAATTGATGCCGCGGTTGTAGCGAAAACGGCGAAGTGATTGAAAAAGAATTGATGCCGCGAATGTAGCGAAAAAGCTGATTAATTGCGTGTAATTTTGCTTGAAATCCGAAAGCTTTTGTATTAGAATGTAAAAGGTGCCCTCAAGGGGCCTTGCGCGGATATGGCGGAATTGGCAGACGCGCAGGATTTAGGTTCCTGTGTCCTAGTGATGTGCAGGTTCGAGTCCTGTTATCCGCACCAAATTTAATAAGGCATTTTGCCTATCGGGACTTGGCGCAGTTTGGTAGCGCGATTGCTTCGGGAGTAATAGGCCGCAGGTTCGAATCCTGTAGTCCCGACCACTGAAACCTCTTTTGTCTTTGCGGACGAAAGAGGTTTTTTCATCTTCTTACCCTTTTGCCTTTGGGAAAATTTTGAATTTCTGCTTGCAATATACATTACGCTGTAATATACTGTAAATGCAGCAAATGAATGACAGGCGCTGCACGAAATCTATGACCTACCGGCACTTTTTAGGTCGTCTAAGTCATATTTTCAGGCTTTCTTCTTCCATCACGTCGCTCAGGGTACCATAAAATATGACTTAAACCCCTTATTTTATGCGTATAAGTCATATCCGAAACTGTGTTGGAAGCAAATTTTCTGTTTTTGACCCCGAAATTATGACTTGGAGACGGGTTAAACCACGTTTAAGTCATAGATTTTTTGCATTTAAAGAATTTCGTAAAAAGGAGAACTTATGGAGAAAATAATAAATAACATAGAATATCGTTGTAGCCTTCTAAACCTCGGAATCCGAAAGGCCGAGAGGGACTTGAAAAATCAACCTGCCGGCCGGCTTCGTATTTCCACCAGCAATAAGCAAACGCGATATTACCATGTCCGCTCAAATGGCGATATGTCCGGCACATACATTAAAAAGGAAAATCGAGGTCTGGTCAAAGACCTGGCACAAAAGGAATATGCAATTCAATTTCTGAAGCATGCAAAATCCGAGCTGATATATTGGGACAAGGTAAAGATCGGCCTTTCCAAACATAATGCCGACTTGACATTTCGGCAGCTTATTCCGCAACGGCAAAGCCTCGTTTCGCCATATATAATCGACGACGCGGAATACGCGAAGGCCTGGCAAAGGCAAAACCTTCAAACCAATGCATTTTATGTTGAAGAGAAAAAAATCATGACTGCGCGGGGCGAAAAAGTGCGTTCAAAATCGGAAGCTCTGATTGCCGATATTTTAGCGGAATTGGGCATTCCTTATCATTATGAAGCTGCCATCCGCCTGGGAAACAGGCATCTTCGGTATCCTGATTTTACGCTCCTCGATATCAGGACGCGTGAGGAAATATACCTTGAGCACTTCGGGATGCTGGACAGGGAAGAGTATCGGGTGAGGGCGCTTTCGAAAATGAACGAGTATATGGAAAACGGGATTTTTCTCGGAGTGAATTTGCTGGTGACATTTGAAACTTCCGATGCGCCTCTTGATACGAAATATACAAGGGCGATGTTGGCGCGATTTTTTGGTAAGGAGTAGGCGAGTGGTGCGGCGATTGCGGGCGGGCATGCGGCGATTAAATATTGAAACAGATTGCGGCATCTGATACAATTTAAAAGAAGGCGCAAGGCCGCTGAGGCATTTTTGAGAGCAGGTGCAGGGCCGCTGCGATATTTTGGAAAAGCGTGAGTGCTGCGTGCAGGCGCAGGGCCGCCGAGGCATTTTTGAGAGCAGGTGCAGGGCCGCTGCGATATTTTGGAAAAGCATGAGCGATGCCTGCAGGCGCAAGGCCGCCGAGGCATTTTTGAGAGCAGGTGCAGGGCCGCAGCGATATTTTGGGAAAGCATGGGCGATGCGTGCCGCGTAAGGTGAAAATATTATGATGAGAAATACAGACGAAAACAGCAAAGCGGCGGATGCAGCCCGCAAAGCATCGGATACAGCCAGCAAAGCATCGGAAAATTCCACGCTCCGGGTCATGGCTGCCGATGAAAATCTGCAGGAAGTGATCGACTTTGTGGAGGAACATCTGGAAAATATGGAAGCTTCCATGAAAGCGACAATGCAGGTGGATATATCCGTGGAAGAAATCTTCGTAAATATCGCGCATTATGCCTATGCTCCAAAGGTGGGCGAGGCTGTCATTGAAGTGGAAGAAGATACCGAAAAAGGCGAAATTTCCATTATATTCAGAGACCGGGGAATTCCGTACAATCCAATCGCAAAGGAGGATCCGGATCTGACGCTTTCCGCAGAGGAGAGGGAAATAGGCGGTCTGGGGATTTTTATGGTCAAAAAGAACATGGACTACATGAAATACGAGTACAGTGATGGCCAAAATATCCTGACCATCGTGAAAAAACTATAGATTTGAAGTAGCTAAAAGAGAGAATATATATTTGAAGCAGCTGTAAGAGAGACTGTAGATTTGGAGCGGCTATGCGAAAGACTATAGATTTGAAGCGGCTATGAGAGAGACTGTAGATTTGAAGCGGCTATGCGAAAGACTATAGATTTGAAGCAGCTGCAAGAAAGAAGAAAGTGTTGGAAAAGGAGAAAATTAAATGAGACATCTTGCGAAGAAAGGCAATATGAACGAGCGAATCGATATAGTGCTGCGTAAGTTCCGGTCGAGGATGACATCCTATCCGCCGGGCATGTGCCCGCTGACATTGTATCGCTCGCTTTTGCAGATTTCCATGAACCAGTCCTGCGGCAAGTGCATCCCTTGCAGAGACGGCCTGCATGAGGTGGATTGGCTGCTGAAGAGCATTATCAACGGCGATGCCACGGAAGAGACGATGGAAGAGCTTTCGAAGAAGTGCCACATGATAGCAGAGACTGCGGACTGCGCGGTGGGCGTGGTGGGAGCTCAGCTGATTCTGGACTCTTTAACGGAATTTGCAGACGAATATGAAAGCCATATTACGAAAAAACGTTGCGTGGAAAACGTGAATCAGACGATTCCATGCGTTACACTGTGCCCTGCTCATGTGGATGTGCCGGGGTATGTGGCGCTGGTAAAAGAAGGAGATTTTGCAGGGGCGGTGAAGGTCATCCGCGACCGCAATCCGTTTGTTACGGCTTGCGCCTTTGTATGCGAGCATCCTTGCGAAAACAAATGCCGCAGAACTCTTATAGATGCCCCGATCAATATCAGAGGATTGAAAAAATACGCAGTAGACAATGCTCCGGCGGACACGGTGCCGGCTCCGAAGAGGAATGTAAGCACCGGCAAAAAGGTGGCCGTTATAGGCGGTGGCCCCGGAGGGATGACGGCTGCGTATTTTTTGGCTTTGATGGGACATGAAGTTGTAATATACGAAGAACATGAAAAACTGGGCGGCATGCTGCGCTACGGCATACCGGAATACAGGCTGCCAAAGGAAAGGCTGGACCAGGATATCGAAGCCATCCTGAAAGCCGGCGACATCAAAGTCCACGCGAATACCAAAATCGGCAGGGATATATCCTTTGAAAAGATCCGAGAAGAAAATGACGCCGTATATATCGGTATAGGCGCGCAGCTGGGCAACCGCATGCCGATGGAAAATGCAGATGCGAAGGGAGTTATTCCGGCTGCGGATTTCCTTCAGAAAGTGGCAAACGGCGAGAAGATAGACCTGACAGGGAAAAAAGTAGTGCTGATCGGCGGCGGCAATGTAGCTATGGATGCGGCAAGGACCGTAGTAAGGCTGGGCGCTGCGACAGTGCATCTGTTCACCAGAAAAAGGGACGACTATACGGCTCTTGCCAGTGAGATGGAAGGCGCCATGCAGGAAGGAGTGCGTTTCCGCACGCTGGTAAGCTTTCTCAATATCGAAACAAACGATGAAACAGGTGCAGTACAGGCGGTATGGCTGCAGCCTGAAATCGTAGGGGAATTGGATGAATTTGGATTGGAGACGACGGAGCATTCCAGCAATTATCCTTATCGCCTGAAGTGCGATCTTTTGATAATGGGCGTGGGGCAGAGAAGCGATTCCGCAGTCTTTGAAAAGGCGGGGGTGCCGCTTGAAAGAGGCAGGATCAGGGCTGACGAAACCTGCATGGTGGAAGGAATGGACGGCGTATTTTCCGGCGGGGATTGCGTGACGGGACCGTCCACGGCTATCAGAGCCATTGCCGCGGGTCAGGTAGCGGCTTTCAACATTGACGAATATCTGGGATACCACCACAAAGTTCATCTGGAAGCAGATATCCCTCCTGCATACCCGAATCCGTGCATTCCTACGGGACGTGCGGAAATCGAAGAAAAGGATCCGTTTGAGCGACGGAAGAATTTCGATTTTGTAGAGCTTTCGATGACCTGCGAAGAGGCAGAGCGGGAGTCGGGCAGATGTCTGCGCTGCGACCATTACGGCTGCGGAGCCATGGAAGGGGGTAGAGGCGAGTGGTAAAAGTTACGATAAACGGCAAGATTTGTGAAGCGCGAGAAGGTGCCACCATCCTGGAAATTGCCGGGGCGAACGGAATAGACATACCTACCCTTTGTTTTATGGAAGGGATCAGCGATATAGGCTCCTGCAGAATGTGCATGGTGGAATGCGAAGGCTACAATACATTGCTGGCTGCCTGCCGCACCAAGGCACGGGACGGCATGGTGATCACCACCGAATCCGACAGACTGACTGAGTACCGCAGGGAAATGCTGAAATTGATACTCACAAACCACCATCTGGATTGTATGAGCTGCGCTTCCAACGGAGCCTGCGAACTCCAGTCGCTTTGCAACAGGTTCGGAGTGGAACGTGCGCCGCATCCGGGCACCAGAGCCAAGATTGATGGCAAGCTGCCGGTGATGAAAGAAAATCCTTTTATCGTTTATGATCCGGGAAAGTGTATCCATTGCCAGCGCTGCGTTAACGCCTGCCACAGCATAGCCTGCAACGGCACCATGAAGAGTGGAAGACTGGGTGTGTTCCACATAGTGGAGGCGCCTTTCGGAGAAGA
>CAMPBN010000065.1 GCA_946638265.1 uncultured Bacillota bacterium | reverse complement strand
GGACAGCAGCAGAGAAGGCTGAGGCAATCTACAAATTTGTAATGACCGGCTTTTCGTATGACAAAGAAAAAGAAATGAATCTCGAAAAGTGGTATGTTTCCGATGCCGAAAAAATATATGCTTCCCGCAGAGGCGTGCATCTGGATTTCGCATCGGTGATGAGCGCTATGCTGCGAAGCTGCGGCGTACCGACAAAACTCAATTTCGCTTACAACGATAAAGCATGCCATATCTGGATTGATACTTATTCCGACGAAGGCGGCTGGCAGAAGGGCACCATCTTTTATGACGGTGTCAGCTGGAAGTTTGCGGACTCTGCCGAAAATATCAGGGCAGCAGCAGCTCTTGGCGAAGCTGAGAATTATGTTGCAAGATATGCATATTAATATCCTTTTTTCTCAATAAAGAGGCGGCGCGAGTCGCTTCTTTTTTGTTCGCGCTCTATGAAACAAAAGTCGAGGCGCTATCAGCGCCTCTCCTTATGCATAAATAACTCAAATTTAACTGAAAAAACTGTAAATCAGCCTTGTATTATGGTATACTTTATGCAGGTATATCCGTGCGCAGGCTGCCGCGGCCGTGCCCAAAAAGTGTGTACCAAAATCAAGGCTATATTTTGTGCATTTGAGAATTTTGACAGGAGAGTTTTATGAAATCAGAAAAGATTAGACAGAGAAAAGTTTTGACCGCCTTTACCGCTGTGGTGATGTTCTTTGCTTCGGCATCGCCTTGTTTTGCTGCGGAAAGCGGCTTGAAGAACAATATTCTGGACGGGAGTAAAAATACCACTCCTTCGCAGGTTACATATGTAAGAGGCTATATCAAACCGGACGTAACTGTAAAATACAATGCGGAGACGCTGGAGTTTTATGATTATCTGGGCAAAACCGTCTATCCGGTAATATATAACGGCAGCACTTATCTGCCGGTGCGCGCGGTTTCCTCCCTCATGGACAAAGATATCGAGTGGCGGGAAAATCTCAGCAGCATTTTCATCGGCAAGACTTTCTTCAACCCGATGGGAAAATATCGCATGAATCCTGAAACGTACCACAAGGTAGTTTCTGACTCAGCCATCGAAACAGGGCTCCTCAAGCCTGAGCAGGTGGGCCTGGCTGTGCGGCCGAATTTCAAGGTTCTTTTCAATTTCGAAGAGCAGACCTTTAGAGATGCAAACGGAGAAATTGTATATCCGCTGGTCTATGCGGGCAGTACATATCTTCCGCTGAGAGCCATTTCCGAGCTGATGGGCGAAGCCATCGAGTGGGACGGCAATCTGAAGATTATTTATATCGGCTCCAAAGTGCCGCTGAGCCCGCAGGATCAGGAAAAATACGAAGTCAGCAAGGCAACCAGAGACATTCAGGAAAAATACAAGAACGTAGCGGACATCTATGCTGAGGGCACGTCGGCCATTTCCACGCTCAGAGAGCAAAAGTCTCCGGAGGAGATCATCAATCTGGGCACTACCATAACAGAGCTTTACAATGAAGCCAAGAATCTGACTTCCAACATACGCAAAATGAAGAGCGCATATGACGAACTGACGGAGGAAGAGGCAGAAGCTATCGATGAGCTTATCAACTTTGCGGGCCTCAACGAAAATTACATTCTTTGCATGGAAAACATCGTATATATGCTCATTGAGGGTCAGGATTTCACCATGATGCAGGATGCCTTTGCGGTTTATGCGGTCAGCACCATGGAAGCCAGCGAAAGCGCCAGACTTGCGGTAGAGGCCCTGTAGGAGGACATAATGTTTGTAGAAGCATTGGAAACAGTAGGCGGATATGTGAGACCGATTTTCACTATAGCACGCCGTTACAATACATCGGATATCGCGCCGGGTTCGGCCACCATGTTTTTCATCAATGAAGACGGCTGGGCTCTCACTACGCGCCACATCGCCAAGATGATTCGTGAGGCGTCGGCTCTGGACACCAACTATACGGCTTTCCGCAAAGACAGAGATGCCATCTCCCCGGATGCCAACTATGACGATGAGCTGAAGCTGCTCGAAACCAAATATCGCCTTTCAGAGAAGAAGGTGGCCCAGATGAAGGTCAGCTTCTTTGATTGCGTGGACAGGATCAACGGCTTTGAAGTGAAGATCAGCGGCAAGTACGATCTGGCCGCCATCCACCTGACGGGCTACAGTTCCATACTTTATCAGGGGCATGCCGTGTTTTCGGATACTCCTGAAGATATCAACCCGGGCAAGTTTCTCTGCCGCGTGGGCTATCCTTTTGCAGAATTTCAGAATTACGAATACGACCCCGAAACCGACGACATCAAGTGGTCGAACAAGGGGCATCGCTTCAGCTCGCGCTTTCCTGCCGAGGCTATGATGACCAGACTTTCGGCCGGTGCGGAAGGCATCAACGGCATCGAGCTCAACGCACAGGCAATGCTTGGGCTGAACGGCTCTCCGCTTTTTGACGAAAAAGGTTTGGTTTACGGTATGCAGACCGGCGGCAACAAGAGCCGTCTTACGCTGTGCCTGCACGGAGCCATCATCCGCGACTTCCTGGAAAAGGAACACATTCCGTATTATGTCTCCAACCGCAAGGACATTGCGGCCAGCGAGCCTGTAAAGCGCAACAGCATCCCTATGGGCACTGTTATAAAATCCATAAAGAAATAGAAGGTAAAAATGATTAAATATTCCAGAATGGCGTGTCTGGTATTGATGGACGCGCTGGTTGTAAATATCGCTTATATTCTGGCTCTGGCACTGAGATTTGAATTCGACGTGACATCCACTGTTTTCAACACTTGGTTTGCAGTCTACGCAAATCAGATTTTCTTTATCACGGTCGCATCCATCGCAGGCTTTGCATTGGCAGGTATATATACCAGCATATGGCAATACGCCGGCTCCGATGAGCTCATCAAGGTAGTGGTGGGCGCGGTTTTGGCCGTGGCATTTTCCATGCTTTACACATCTTTGGTTCAAAGAGTTCTGCCCCGCAGCTGCTACTGCATTTCGGGGCTTCTTATGGTGTTTGGGATAGGCGGCGTCAGATTTATGTACAGATATCTGCGCCACCTGCGCAATCCTAAAGCCTGGGTGGGGGGCTTGCGCATTACGCGCGGCGGACTCATCGGCTCCGATACCCGCAAAGTCCTGATGATAGGAGCGGGGGATGCAGGCGCTATCATGATCAAAGAAATCAAGGGCCATCCGGAGAGCTGTCAGAAAGTGGTGGCTGCCTTGGACGACAACCCGGAAAAGATCGGAAAGCGGATTGCCGGCGTCAAGGTGGTGGGTGAAACTTCCCAGGTGAGAAGAATCTGCCGCAAATACGGCATCGACGACATCATCGTAGCCATCCCTTCGGCCAACAGGAAGGCTATCCGCCAGATTGTAACCGAATGTAACAAGACGCGTTGCAAAGTCAAGATCCTGCCTACGATTCAGGACCTGATCAACGAAAAAGTAAGCATTTCCACCCTGAGGGACGTAGATATCGACGACCTTCTCGGGAGAGATCCGGTGCAGGTCAACCTGCGCGAGATTTCGGGATATATCGAAGGCAAAATCGTGCTCATATCAGGCGCGGGCGGTTCCATCGGTTCCGAGCTTTGTCGCCAGGTGGCAAGATTCCACCCGCGCAGACTTATCGCGATGGATATCTACGAAAACTCCGTATTTGAGCTTTCGGGCGAGCTGAAGAGAAATTACCCGAATCTGGAGCTTGAAACCATTATCGCTTCCATCCGTTCCAAGAGCAGACTGGACGAGATATTCAACCAATACAGACCGCATATCGTATTCCATGCCGCAGCACACAAGCATGTGCCTCTGATGGAGAAAAATCCGGGAGAGGCCCTGCTCAACAACATCGTGGGTACCAAGAACATGATGGATGTGGCCGAAAAATACATGGCGGAAAAATTCGTTATGATTTCCACTGACAAGGCGGTGAACCCGACCAATGTAATGGGCGCAACCAAGCGCACCGCAGAGATGATACTCCAGGAGAAGAGCAAGACTTCCAAGACCAATTTCGTGGCTGTGCGATTCGGCAATGTACTGGGCTCCAACGGCTCGGTCATTCCTATTTTCCGCAAGCAGATTGCGGCAGGCGGCCCGGTGACAGTCACACATCCGGATATTACGCGCTATTTCATGACTATTCCGGAAGCGGTGCAGCTGGTGATCCAGGCTGGTGCCATGGCCAGAGGAGGCGAAATCTTTATCCTCGATATGGGCGAGCCGGTGAAGATCATGGATTTGGCGGAAAATATCATAAGGCTGTCGGGCTATGTGCCAAACGAAGATATTGAAATCAAGATTACGGGTCTACGCCCGGGGGAAAAGCTCTACGAGGAGCTTTTGCTGGACGAAGAAGGCATCGAAAAGACGGCGCACGACAAAATTTATGTGGGACATCCCGTGGGGGCGGAAGATTGCCTCCGGGATATGATAGAAAAAGGGACTCTGGAGGATGAAATCCGGAAAGTGGCATCCGAAAGTCCCGAAAAGATAAAGGAATGGCTGAAAACCATTGTAACCAACTACAACCCGCAGTAATCAGAGGAAGGCGGTGAACGCATGAATATCAGCACAGAATTCGGAAAGCATGTCCTTTTGCCTGAAGGGCTGGACGCGCGCATAAAGGAAGCGGCAAATTCGCTTTTTGAACAGAAAATGGATTTTACGGGCTGGACGGACCTTCCGGAAAAGTGGCTCAAAGGGGAGGCTTTTGCGGAAATCCAGAAAACTGCCGATGAGATCCGAAAGAAGGCGAAGCTTTTAATCGTTATCGGTATCGGCGGCTCTTATCTTGGGGCTAAGGCTGTGATCGAGGCTCTGGCTCCGGAGAAGATGCTGGGCCATCCTGCGGCAGATGGCAGGGATACGCAGATCGCATTTGCGGGCTGCAACCTGTCTTCGTCATACCACAAAGTATTGCTGAATGCAGTCAAGACCATGGATACTGAGATTTGCGTCATTTCAAAATCCGGCACCACCACCGAGCCGGCTCTGGCATTTGCGCTTTTCAAGGAAGCGCTGATCAAAAAGTATGGCAGGGCCGAAGCGATGAAGAGAATCGTGGCGATCACGGACGAAAAGAAGGGCACTCTCCGCGAAGAAGCGGACAGGGAAGGATACAAAACCTTTATCGTTCCGGACGATGTGGGCGGCAGATATTCGGTGCTGACTCCGGTCGGACTTTTGCCAATCGCTGCAGCGGGGATAGATATCAGAAGGCTCTTGAAAGGCGCTTTGGAAATGAAAGAAAGCATCCAAAGCAAGCCCGGGACTTCCGGACCGCTGGCCTATGCGGGCGCCAGATACAGACTCTCCACCGAAAAGGGAGGAACGGGCGTCTGGCCGAAAACTACCGAGATATTTGAATATTACGAGCCGCGGCTGGCATATTTTGCAGAGTGGCTGAAGCAGCTCTTCGGAGAATCCGAGGGCAAGGAAGGGCTGGGTATTTTCCCTGCGTCCCTCTCGTTTAGCGCGGACCTCCATTCCATGGGGCAGTTCCTCCAGGAAGGCCGCCAGATTTTTTTCGAAACAGTGCTGGATGTGCGGGAGCCGGGTACGGACCTGCTGGCGCCGATGGGCGCCGGTCCGCTCCTCGAGGGCCGCAGCATGAACCAGGTGGAAAGAGCTGCCACGGATGGCGTGATCCGCGCCCACGAAGCTGCGGGCGTGCCTGTGATCCGCATATCGCTGCCGGATTTCAGTCCGAATGTGATGGGGCAGATGATTTATTTCTTCGAGATGAACTGCGCGGTAACGGCGCTTCTTTCCGGAGTAAATCCGTTTGACCAGCCGGGAGTGGAAGCCTACAAAGCGGAGATGAAAGCGGGGCTGAAGAAGTAGGCTGGGCTTCCAAGCGATAAAGTATTAAAGTATTAAAGCACAATTTTTGCATATTTTCAGACTTTTCTATTTACAATTAGGGAAAAAGTGTTATAATCAGAATTGTGGAAAGTTAAAGATTTAACGAATTCCAATTCGACGAACATATGAAGAACTTAAAGACACAAAGGAGGAATACAAACATGAAAATTGGAGTACTCGGAACAGGAACAATGGGAGCCGGCATCATTCAGGTTCTCGCATTAAACGGTTATGACGTGGCTATGAGAGCTCGCAGACAGACATCCATCGACAAGGGTCTTGCAACAGTTAAGAAGAACCTGGACAAGATGGTAGCCAAGGAAAAGATCGACCAGGCAACAGCAGACGCTGCAATTGGCCGCATCACTTCTTCCACAGAGCTGAGCATCATGGCTGATGTAGATATGATCATCGAAGCAGCTACAGAGGATATGGAAGGCAAGAAGGCTCTCTTCGAAGAGCTGGACAAGCTGGTTAAGCCGGAAGCAATTCTCGCTACCAACACTTCTTCCCTCTCCATCACAGAGATCGCAGCAGTTACATC
>CAMPBN010000064.1 GCA_946638265.1 uncultured Bacillota bacterium | reverse complement strand
TTTGCCCCTGATGGTACGACCAGCAGAGCAATGATCGTTACGATCCTCTACCGCATGGAGAACGAACCGAATGCTGCTTCGGAAAACCGCTTCAGCGATGTTGCAACCGGACAATGGTACACAAAGGCCGTAATCTGGGCATCGGAGAATAAGATCGTTGAGGGCATCGGAGACGGAAATTTCAAGCCGGACAGTGACATCACGCGTGAAGAATTTGCGACGATTCTCTACCGTTATGCCACCGGCAAGAGCAAGGGATTCCCGGTAGCACGGATGTTCACACTGAATTATCCCGATGCCTCCGAAGTTTCTTCATGGGCGAACGAGGCTGTGTGCTGGTGCGTGATGAATGAGATCATCAACGGCAAGGGCGGCAAGCTCGTTCCGGGCGGTGACGCAAGCCGTGCAGAAGTAGCGACGATGCTCATGCGCTACTGCAACAAGAACGCAGATGAGAACGCAGACAAGGTTGCAGGCGAGAGTGCAGAATAGAATAACAATCGAGATGTAAAAAAACGGCGTGAGCTGCTTGATGCAGCACGCGCCGTTTTTGCCTTTTTCCAAGTGAAGATAGAACTGCAGGACTTCTAGGCTCCTAATACAAATTTCCTGACTGCTGCGGCCACGCCGTCCTCGTCGTTGGTGAGGGTCACGTAGTCTGCGGCCTCTTTCACACTGTCCACTGCGTTGCCCATGGCTACGGAAAAACCGGCCGCATGGAGCATGGCCAGGTCATTGGGACTGTCGCCGCATGCCATCGTATGCGCGCGGTCCACATCCAGGATTTCGCAGAGCTTTTCGAGAGCGTTGGCTTTGCTGGCCTTAAGGCCCCCCAGCTCCACATTGCTGAAATAAGACGATGTGACTGTGGCGATTCCAAGCGCATCGGCCTCTTTCCAGAATTTCATCTTGCTTTCCTGGTCATAGAAATTCACATTGATATTTTCGATGGCGTCTTTATTTGCCAGCATGTAGTCGTATATATCCGGCACCGGAATCCTGGTGGCGCTGATGTATTCGGCTCTTTTTTTGCCGAATTTGTGGCTGTTGGGATCGTAGAAAAATTGCTCGCCGATATAGGCCTTGCCACCCACGAAGATTTCAGTCATATAATTTGTCGGACGCAGCATTGCGGCTATGGTTTCTATCGCTTTCGGGTCGTGCACCGAATGATGTAGCAGTTTGTCGTCCGCAAGACGTGTCAGGCAGGCACCGTTGGAAGTGATGGCATACTCGATGCCGTCTATTTTTTTTACATCCTCAGGCAGCGCGCACATCGGACGCCCCGTAGCCACCACCACATGCACTCCGCTGCGTACTGCTTCTGACAGCGTATTGCCTGTGTTTTCCGAAATGCGGTCGAAGCTGTTCAGCGTGGTGCCGTCCAGATCCAGAGCGATGAGTTTTATATTCTTTTTCTCCATTTTATCTGCAAACCCCTTCCAAAGTTTAATTTCCACCACTACAGTATATGCGCCTTCGCGCTCTTTCGCAAGTCAAATTGCAATGTGCCCGTGCGCCTGGTGCCGTTACGAGGTTCTTCGCGGGCGGCAGAGCAGCAAATTTCAAAATTACAGATAAATTCCTCTTTGCTCAAATGTTCTCTGTAATGCTTACAGAGAGCTGCTTCTCAAAATGCACCTTTTCTGTAATTTGCTTACTAACGCGAATTTGTCAGTGTAATTATTGGAAATTTTACAGAGAAAGCATCTGTTTTCGCGCGTTTTTCTGTAAAACCGGATTTTTGCTTTAGCGAAAAAGGATTATTTAAAAAAAATTACAGAGAAGTGGTCTTTTCAGTATCAATTCTCCGTAAAATTTCCAGTATTTATGCATATTGTAAATTTCAGACACTGAAATTACATAAAAGCGAGGGCGCTACCGTAGCATTAAGATCGCGTCGCGCAGCTGGCGCTACGGCTTGCAGATAGTGGATGATGCTACGGCGTGCAGCTGGTTCTGCGGCTTGCAGATAGCGGATGATGCTACAGCGCGCAGCTGGTACCACGGCGCTCTCCGAAATGTGCTTATAAAAGGCTGCGCAGGATGTCGAAGAGTTCGGCCTGCGAGAAGATCACCGGGGTCGGATAAAGCGGCACCGCTTCTTTGGCGGCAGCACGGGCGATGTCCGCAAAGTCGCTTTCCTTGAGCTCTGCAATAGTTTCGGGAATCCCCATGCTGCGATTGATGTTACGAATGTGCGCAATGAACCTTTTGGCGCATTCTGCGTCCTGCCCCCGGGCTATATCGCAATAGCGGGCCAGCTCCGCCAGACTCTTTTCGGCGCTTTGGCCGTAAGCTGCGAGCACTTTCGGCAGGACTATGGCTATGGTGCGACCGTGGGTGAGGTGGTATTTGGCGCCGATGGCGTGAGCGATGGCGTGAACATAACCGACGCAGGCCACGGTGAAAGCTTTGCCGGCCTTAAAGGAAGCCAGTAGCATAGCGCTGCGTGTTTCGATATCGGCGCCGTCTGCATATGCTTTTGGCAGATTTGCGAAAATTTCTTTAACAGCTTCTCTGCAAAGAGATGCTGTTTTTTTCGTGCGGTATGGGATATTAAGATATGCCTCGATGGCGTGAGTCAGCGCATCCATGCCGGTTTCGGCTGTCAGGTGCGGCGGCAGGGTCAGCGTCAGAGCAGGATCCAGCACAGCCACATCAGGCATCAGTACAGGGTCGTTGATGGTGAGCTTGCGCCCTGTGCGTTCATCCAGCACAACTGATGCGACTGTGGCTTCGGAGCCTGTGCCTGCAGTGGTGGGAACGGCCACGAAAAACGGTGTCTTTTTCAAAACTTTCATGGTGCCTGTCAGAGAATAAAGGCTTTTGCCCGGTCTTGCAGCCTGTGCGGATGCAGCTTTGGCAGCGTCCAGATATGAACCGCCACCGATGGCTATATAGCAGTCACAGCGGTTTTCATCATAAGCTCTTGCAATTGCCAGCGCCGTAGCTATGGAAGGGTCGTGTTCCACATTGCTGAAAAGAGTATATGTGGGAAGCTCCGCCGCCATTTTCTTAAAATCTTCGCTTCCTGCCATGCGGCTGCCAGTGACGATGAGCGGGTGGGATTTGCCGGCAGACTTAACTATTTCTGGAATCTTGAAAAACGCTCCTTCTCCGGTGACAGCCTTTGGCTGCCTCAGCGGAAAATTGCGCCATACCAGACCGAATATATTCTGATAGATACGAATAAAAACATGTTTCATAAGAAAACCTCTTGACGTATATTTTTTCAAAAGCTATAATTAAGGTAAGACGTGAATCGCCGTTCACAAGTTTAGTTAATTTTAGCATAAACAAGCAGATAACACAATAACACAATAAAAAATAGAAATATAACAGGAGGATAAAAAATGGCTTACAACGGTTATGCAATTGATGCAGACAATTATTTGGATGCTGCTGCGGTGACGGCTCAGCTGGATGCGCTGAAGCAAAAACCGGTTTATACCATCGGAGCGCAGGCTTTGAAAGAATATGAAGAGGAATATTTTGAAAAGAAGTGCCCTAAATCCAAAGAAATGATTTCACAGGCAAAGAGAATCATTCCGGGAGGCGTGCAGCACAATCTTGCATTCAATTATCCGTTCCCGATCGTTATCACAAAGGCGGAAGGCGCAAAGCTCTACGACATTGACGGCAACGAATACTACGACCTTTTGCAGGCAGGCGGCCCGACAGTTCTGGGCAGCAATCCTGCGGTAGTCCGCGAGCAGGTGATTGAACTTCTCAATACCTGCGGCCCTTCCACAGGCCTTTTCCATGAATTTGAATACAAGCTGGCAAAGAAAATTTCGGATTGCGTGCCTTCCGTAGAGATGTTCCGCATGCTTGGCTCCGGTACCGAAGCCTGCATGGTGGCAGCTAGGATCGCCCGCCTCAAGACAGGCAAGAAAAATATCCTGAAAATGGGCGGCGCATATCACGGATGGTCCGACCAGCTGGCATACGGCATCAGAATCCCGGGCACCAAAGGGCTTCAGTCCCGCGGAGTGCCAAACTTTGTATTTAAGCATACCGACGAATTTTTCCCGAACGACCTTGAAGATCTGGAACGCAAGCTCAAGAAGCATCGCGTAGACGGCGGTACGGCAGCTATCTTCCTCGAACCTGTTGGCCCGGAATCGGGTACTCGCCCCGTATCCAAAGAGTTTGTACGCGGCTGTGAAAAGCTGGCAAGAAAGTACGGCGCGCTCCTGATATTTGACGAAGTGGTAACAGGATTCCGTCTGGGTATCCATGGAGCTCAAGGCTTTTTCGGAGTAGATCCGGATCTCACTGTTTTCGGCAAAGTTATAGCAGGCGGTTATCCGGGTGCCGGCGGTATCGGCGGACACAGAGACTGCATGGCATATCTCGGTGCAGGACTGGACGGCTCCGGAAAGAAAGTGAAGAAGGCTCTTTGCGGAGGTACCATGGCAGCTACACCGATTTCCTGCTGCGCAGGCTATTACACGCTTGAAGAAATCGATAAGACCAACGCATGTGAAAAGGCAGGACGCATGGGCGACCGCCTGACCAAAGGACTTCAGGAATCCATCAAGCGCCACAATCTGCCTTTCGTGGCATTTAACCAGGGCTCCATCTGCCACCTCGACAATGCGGGCACGATGCATTTTGCCATCAATTGGAGCAAGCCTTGGGAAATTCCTGAAATCTTAAAGCAGACAGATATTCGTAAAAAAGAAATGGAGCACATCGGTGCGGCATACATGGCAGAGGGTATCATCACTCTGGCAGGTTCAAGACTCTATACTTCGGCAGCCTATGATGAAGCTATGATCGACGATGTTCTGGCACGTTTTGACCGTGTATTTTCAAAAGTTGAAGTAATGAAGCCTTAACGGAGGTGCCTTATGGCTTATGAGATAAGAGAAGCAAAAGAACAGGTGATAAGAGCAGGGCTTGAGCTTTTGAAAAGCGGCCTTATCGCTCGCACCTGGGGTAATATCAGCGCGCGGATCTCGGATACGCAGTTTGTGATCACTCCCAGCGGCATGGCTTATGACAGGCTGGGGCCGGAAGATCTGGTGACAGTGAATATAGCAGATTGCTCATACGAAGGCAGCATCAAGCCTTCCAGCGAAAAAGGAATCCATGCGGCAGCCTATGCACATCGCCCGGAAGTGAATTTTGTAATACATACGCATCAGAATTTTGCTTCTGCAGTTTCCACGCTCCATGTGGATCTGGCCAGCGGCACCATAGACCCGGATACGATCCCGGTGCTGGGAAAGCGTGTGCCGGCTGCGGAATACGGGCTTTCTTCCACAAAGAAGCTGACAAAAGCAGTGGAACATACCATCGTATCAAATCCGGAAAGCAGCGCAGTGCTTCTGGTAAATCACGGTACTCTCTGCATGGGACGAGACTATGAAGATGCTTTTAATATCGCGCATGTGTTGGAAGCTGTTTCCGAAAAGCGATACAGGGCTCTTTGCGAGGGGCTGATCCCGACGGATGTGAAACCGGGCTATGGCATCGGAAGCGGCGAAGGCGGGGAAGACGTCGAAAATGATTTTTCGCGTTACGAAAAGATATACAACGGACTGCCGCAAGGTGAAAAGGGCTTTGCAATACTTTCCACGGCACCTTTTACCATGGAAGTAAGCAGACTCGGAAAGACCATGAAAGCTTATATCGATGATATGGCACAGATCTGCGGAGCCGATGTGAAATGCATATCCGGTGGCGAAAAAACCGCGGAAAAAGCGCTCAAAGGCCGCAGAGCAGTGCTTTTGCAGGGCGCAGGAGCAATCTGCATCAGCGAGGAAGAAGACGATGTAAGAGCGGTCGCCATGGTGCTGGAAAAAAACGCCATGGCTGCCATCCTGAAAGCAGCGGGAGATTCACCAAAACCCGTAAATTTTCTGAGCGCAAACCTGGAGCATCTTATCTATGAAAAAAAATATTCAAAACTGAAGAACCGGTGAGGTGGCCATGCTTAAAAAATTGACAGACGAACAATTGGGACAGATTTTGGAGCGTGCCACGGAAGAATTTTCCGTAAACGGCCCGGAACGCGCCACCATCAAATCTATTGCGGGAGCTGCAGATGTGAGCGTCGGCGTAATATACAAATATTACGAAGACAAGGACGCGCTCTTTGAAGCATGTCTTTCGCGCTCGCTGGGGATGTTGACAGAATGCCTGAGCCGCGCCGGTGAAGAGGGGAAAAGCCTGATGGATATTTGCGAAAACCTGATCCGCATGGCGCAGCGCTTTGCAACGGAGCATCCTGCTCATATACGAATGTATCATGCGATTACCATGGACACAGATGCAGGACGCATGGAAAAATACGCCAGAGAAATCGAAAGCGTTTCCGCCAAAATCTACACGGAATATTTCGCAAATGCCATAGAGGCGGGGTTGGTCAGAAAAGACCTGAATCCTGCGGCTTTCGCATTTTTCTTTGACAACCTTTT